>CAJONE010000012.1 GCA_905235855.1 uncultured Bacteroidales bacterium | reverse complement strand
CCGCACGCAGAACGAGGAGAAGAAGGCCGTCGAGTGCGGCTACTGGCACCTCTGGCACTTCAACCCCGCCGAAGAAGACGCTGGCAAGAACGGCTTCCATCTCGACTCGAAGGAGCCCGACTGGAGCAAGTTCCGCGACTTCATCATGGGCGAAGTCCGCTACAACTCGCTGATGAAGACCTTCCCCCAGGAGGCCGAAGAACTCTTCGTCGCCACCGAGCGCAACGCCAAACTGCGCCACGAGGGATACAAGAAGTTGAGCGAGATGTAATCCTGCATAGACACTCTAAAACAGCAACGGCTGCAGTCCGTAAGGATGTGGTTTCAGGACAATATACCTCTACCGTTATCTCATTTGATGTTTACAAACGTAACATCGCTCTCCTTGAGATAATTTGTTATTATCTGATATAAAGGAATGGCTTCTTTTCTAAATGGATCACTCTCTAAAAGTTCATATCTGTCATCATATAGTTCATCATACCAATCCGTTAATTCTTCTTCCCATCTGCCTTTCTTTTTTGCTGTAAGCATCATGTTTAATTCTAAACCTTTTGCAGCATTCAAAGAACGTTGTTTGTCAAATGGACGACCTGTTATTTCGTTTACTTTTTCAAGGGCAAATGGATTGGTATCGACAATGAATTTTGCAAATTCATTACGTCCATAATGCAGAAGTGTAATAAATGCAGGCCAATCTTTATCATATAAACTTCCTGTTTCAAGTTGATGCATAAAAAGATAATAAGATGTTGCAAAAACAAGATTTCGCACATATATATATGTCGGATAATCTAAAGAAAATTGGCATGTAAGAACACTTGCTAATGCTATTGACATTTTTTCCTCATTTGCAAAATTAATGAGTGCAGCTGGATTTTCTATCACGCATGAAAATAAATCTTTGATTGAATTTACCGTTGCTTCGTCATTAAAATCATCACTCGCTTTCATATTTGAAATACAAGAGTTGAGAACTTCGTGAATGTTCATAAAATGTGTTATTAAATTCGTTTTTCTGTTTCTATTCATCGTGCCAGTTGTCATATGCACATAAAAAGAGCGTGGCACTTTTGGTCTTAATCAGAATCTTTGAGGTCTTGGACTACCTGTCTTACCCAATTACAACGTACAAGTCCACGCCATTTGGCAGGAAGCCGTCGCTTCGGTCTGGGTAAGAACTTCGAAAGTGTCCAAGTTTCAAAGATTCCAGCATTCAGCTTTTCTTCGCTATTTTCTATTCTGTGATGTGCATATTAGAACTATGCATTAAAACCCATAGGCATCGAATTTGGTTATTCGAAAGTTATTGTCATTCAGTTTAATGACATAGTACTATTTTTATTGCCTATGGTCATAATAAAACACCCCTTTATTCATCGTTAATGAGGTGTCTTCATCACCGTCGTAGCCAAAACTAGTTGAAATAAACCACATCCTTATTTGGTTTTGTGGCGGTATCTCTTACTGTGGAAAATGGACACAATTGTATCAGATAGCATGACAGGGCCGTTGGTGAGCCGTGGTGTCTGCTTTGGCAATCCTCAAATTCTTGGTGTCCACGCAAGGATTGGTGGGAACAGAGGAGACTGGTTGTTTTCCAGTTGTGTGAGTGTGGCTATTTGTCGCCTATCAGCTGACGGTAGCGCAGTTCTTTCAGTTTGTAGTCTATCAGTTGGTCGGCGTATTGGTTTCGTGCCTGATAGAGTAGGGTTTGGGCTTCGAGATAGTCTGATACCGATGTAAGCCCTGCATCGTAGAAGTTTTTGACATCTGTGAGGTTGTCGGCGGCATCGGCGGCGGCTTGGCGCTTCAGACCTATCTGTTCGTAGGCTTCGCGTACGGCGTTGTAGGCCTGTCGCTGCTGGAGTTGCATAAGTTCGCTATTGTCGCGCTTCGTGTTCTCGGCCATGCGGATGGCCAGATTTTGTTTGCGTATGTTGTGTGCCGTTTCCCACCAGGCGGTGAGTGGGATGCTCACTGTTGCGAAAAGTATGCCGTTTTGCCGGTAAGTGCCTGTGAAGCTCTGTATGCCGTAGGTTGCCCCCACGGCGATTTGCGGCAGTGCTTCGCCCACTATCATTTTGCGACGCAGGCGTTCGGCTTCGACAGCATTTGTGAGCAGCGAATATTCCGGACGCGAAATGGTCGTGTCCAGTTTGAGGATTTCGGCTTTTGGGCATATTTCTGTTCCTACTGACGGGATTTCGATGCTGAGCGAGTCGCTGTAGGGTTGGCCGATGTATTGGCAGAGTGCCATAGTGGCGAGTTCTATTCCGTTGAGCAGCTGAGTACGTGTCTGGCGCATTTCGTTCTGTTTCAAGCGTGCTTTGAGCAGTTCGGTACGGGCCAGTACTCCTGCCTGCACTGCCGCTTCGGCATCGCGGCAAAGCGTGTCGAGCAGCACCAGCGCCTGGTCGCATGGCAGAAGTTTCAGCCGCAACATCACCACCTGCCAATAGTATTGTTCGGCGTTGAGCAGTGCTTCGCGTTCCGACATCATGAGCTTCAGTTCGGCCACCTCGACACCGAGTTTTGCCAGCTTGTTGCCGTTCACAATGCGTCCTCCTGCAAAAATGGGCTGTGTCACCAGTGCGTTGGCAGTCAGGCCGCGGTCAATCATCTGCAGGGTGATATCGTAGGAGAATCGCTCAACGAAATTGTCTATTTCGGACTGAAGGTCGATGTCTATGCCTATGCGGTCGATTTGTTGTTGGGCAGCTTGCACACGGTCTTCTATCGACTCGCCGTCGAAGCGCAGTGTCGCGTCAATCTTCGCGCCGCTGCTTTCTGACGAAACGTCTATAAGGTAGTTTTGCGAGCGGAAATAGCCAGCGGCAACGCTGAGCGTAGGGAAGTATTTGCTGAGTGCTGCATATTTCGTTTGCCGTGCCGACTCTATCTCCATGCGTGCGTTTTCGAGTTTGGCGTTGTTTCGCAAGGCCATTGCCCGGCAGCTGTCGAGCGTGAGCAACTGGCAGCTGGCAGTCTGGAGGATGAAAGTGTAAAGCAGTATCAACGTGGTTTTTCTCACTGTCGTTTCATTTTTTGTCGGTCGAAGGGTTGCCAGACATATTTTCATAAGGCTCTGCCGCTGTGGTTTGCCGTGTGAGGCCTGCGTGTGTGCGGTGGTCGAACAGTTTCCAGTAGGCCACGGGCATGACTGTCACTATGAAAATTATGGCGAAGAGTATGCCGAAGCATATTACTATGCCCATCGGCATCCATAGCGCGCTGCGGTGTATTATCATTGGTATCACGCCTACGGCTGTTGTGGCGCTTGTGAGGAATATAGGGCGCATGCGTCGTCGTCCGGCTTCAAATGCAGCCTCGCGCAACGGTTTCCCATCGCGGCGCAGTTCCTCGGCGTAGTCGAACATTACTATGTTGTTGCGCACGTTAATCCCAATCAGGCTCACAATTCCGATAATGGCGGTGAGGCTTATCTCGCAGCCGAAAATTGAAAGTCCGACGAATGCTCCGAGCAGGCAAAACAGTGTGCCGTAGAGCGACAAGAGTGTGAGCCTGATTCGCTTGAAGTTGAAAAGCAGGAAGAAGAACACAATCATCACCGATGCCACAAGTCCTACGATTATGTCGCCAATGGTGCCTGAATTCACGGCGTCAAGTCCGCCGTAGAGCAATTCGACATCGTCGGGCAGCATACTGCGGAACTCGCCTTCAAGCCAGGGTTTGAGTTTGTCCATCACTTTCGGTTGGCTTTTGCCGAAGCGGAGGTCGGCTCCAACTGTCACACACGGCACCCCGTTGCGGTGCGGAATCTGCGAAGGCTGCCAGTCGGGTGTAACGGTGGCCACTTGGCGCAACGGTACCCATACACCCGGAAGCGACGTTGGTATGAGCACGTCTGATATCGCTTGTGGTGTGTTCTCTTGTCCGTCGCGGCTTGCCGAGTAGAGTTTCACCTGCACGCCGTAGTCGTCCTCCCACACCGTTGTCATCGGCAGGCCTCCATACAGTGTTGCAAGGTTGGCCGAGAGCAGCGACTTGGTGACGCCGAGCCGCGAGGCCTCGTCAGGTTTTAGGTCTATGCGTACCGTTGGCGCATAGCCTCCAAGATCGCTGTGCACCCATACCAGGTCTTCGTCAAAATGCGAAAGATATGCTCGCAAGGTGTCGGCATATTGCAACAGGGCTACCTTGTTCTCGCTGCGCAGACGTATCTCAATCGGGTTGCTGACTGCCTGGTAGTCAAGTTGTTTTACTCGTATTGTGGCGTTGGGTATGGAGTCGATATAAGTGTCTTTGTAGCGTTGCACTACCCGTTCGGTCACTTCGTTGCCGGTGGTTTTGACAATCATTTGTGCGAAGTTCTTGGCGGGCATCTGTGGCGTGTATGCTGCCATAAAGCGTGGCGATGATGTGCCCACAAAGGTTGATACGTTCACCACATCGGCATCCTGCTGCAGTACGCTTTCGAAATATTCGGCCACTGTGGCTGTCTGTTCGAGTGTGCTGCCGTTTGGCAAATAAATTTCAACCGCAAAGCTGTCGCGTTCAGCCTTTGGCATTAGCTGCAGCGGCATGTTGAGAAAAACCACTACGGCTACGACTATGTTTGCCACGCCTGCGGCCAAAGTTGTTTTCGGATGGGCAAAACACCAGTGCAGCAGTTTTTCGTAACCGTTTTGAAGTGCTTTGAAGAAGCCGGTTTGCCAACGGGAGAAAAACCACTTGCGTTGTCGCACCCGATGTGTGGCGGGGTCGACCTTAAGCATCTTTATTTCAAGCCACGGCGTGAGCAGCATTGCCAAAGCAAGCGATATCGTCAGCGATATAGTTATGGTTGTAGGAAAGAACTTCACAAAGTCGCCAAGCGGTCCGTGCATAGTGAAGAGGTATGGAAAGAATATGGCGCATATCGAGAGCGTGGCCACCACCAGCGACGTGAAGAATGTTTTGGCGCTGCCTATGGCGGCATCGCGCGGTGTCATGCCGCGGTGTATGTTGTCCATATATCCGTCGACCATCACTATCGAGTCGTCAACCATCATTCCGAGTGTGACAATGAGCGATGCGAGCGTCACGATGTTCATCTCGTAGCCAATGATGTACATGACCGAGAACGTGACCGCTGTAGTGAGCGGTATCTCTATGGCCGGGATGAGAGCCGACTGAAGCGGAAAAAGCAGCAGCATCACGGCTATAACCACAAGCATTGCTGTGAGCAGGTCCTTGAAGAACGACCAGATTGACTGGTTCACCACTTGTGGCAGGTCGGTGATGCGGTAGAGCGAAACGTCGTCGGGCAGCGTACGCTGGAAGTCTTTCAGCACTTTATCCACATCCTCGCCGAATTGCACTATGTTGTTGCCGCTGCGCATCTCTATCGAGAGTACCAGTGCACGGTTGCCGTCTTTGGTAACGTAGCTCGACGGTTCGGGGTATCGCCGTTCGATGTGTGCGATGTCCTTTAGCCTTATGGTTTGGCCAGTTGGCGCGGTGAATACTACCTGCTCGCCAAGCTCGTATTCCGACTTGTAGGGGCTCACGACATGGATAGGCATCTCACCGTCACGGTCGCTGACGGTTCCGCCAATTGATTGGAATCCCTGCGAAAACAGCACTGCTGTAAGAGTCTGGTGGCTGATGCCGTATGTGGCAAGCTTGTTCTTGTCGACATATACTGAAATCTCTTCTTTCTGCCCACCCAGCGATTTGAGGTTGCCCACTGCCGGAACGTTGCGCAACCGCTGTTTCAGCAGATTCATGTACCTCTCCATCTCGCGGTAGGTTTTCTCTTTCGAGTCCATAGTAACCAATAGCGACGAGGTGTTGCCGAAGTCGTCCACAACCACTATCGCCAGCACACCGGCCGGCAGCTGAGCTTTGAAGTCTTTCAACCCGTGCCGTATTTTGCTCCACACCTCGGTCTGGTTGTTGACGCTGTTGTCAAGCTCTACATACAGATAGACTATCCCCTCTTTCGAGTAGCTATAGGTTCGCTCCTTGTCCACCTCAACGAATGTGTATAGATACTCTTCGAGCGGTGTTGTGAGCTGTTGTTCCACCTCTTCGGTCGACGCACCGGGGTAGACTGCGGCCACAAGACCCTGCCGGATTGTGAATTCCGGAAACTCCTGCTTGTTCATGCGGTCGAGACCATATATGCCGAAACCTACGAGTATGCCAACAAGCAGCAGGACAATCTTGGGATTGTCTACAACCAGTTCAAGAAAACCGTTCTTTTGCTTCAAAATCCGATGTTGTGTATGAGCGCTACGCGCATGTCTTTTACTCAAAAGTTCACTTTCGTGCCGGATGCTATCTTGTGAGTCCCGTCGGTCACTATGATATCGCCTTGGGCAAGTCCTTGTGTCACTATCACGCCACGGTTTGTCAGGTCGCCTATCACCACCGGTGTGCGTACAGCCGTCGAATCTGCCGCCACCACCCATACAAAACGGCCTCCTTCGGGGTCAACCTGTACCGACCGTTGCGGCACAAGGAATTGCGTCGTACCCGCATTGTCTGTACCGTTAGATTCCTTTTCTCGTTTGCCCGTTTTGTCATCCTTTCGTCTCGAAATCATCTTCACCCTGCACACCATACCAGGCAGCAGGCGCGTCATCTGTTCGCTGTCGGCCTGCAGTTTTGCGTGCACTATATATGAGTGGCTTATCGGATCGGACGAAACGTCTTTTGCATCTACAATACCCGTTATTGGAATGCTGTCGGCAGCGTTGACATTCACGCTTACCGTATCGCCTATGCGAATGCCGGCAATGTCGCCCTCAGGCACGCTTATGCCGACGCGGATGCTGTTCAGGTTCATCACCCTTGCCACCGGTTGCAAGGGCGACACCGTGGCTCCGGCCTGCACATGGCACTTTGCCACTGTGCCCGATATTGGCGAACGGAGCGTGCAGTCCGACAGGTTTTTCTCTGCAATATCGTATACCGACTGTGCCTGATTGACCTGCGTCTGCACTTCGATCCATTTCACCTCGGGCAGACTGCCTTTCACGTAAACCTGTCTTGCGCGGCGCATAGCGTCTTCCGCACGGTCCAAGGTGGCTTTCGCCGCGCGATACGAACTCATGGCCGCAGTGTTGTCTATGGTGGCTATCACTTGTCCTTTCGCGACGTGTTGCCCCTCCTTTATGGGCAGCGACAGCAACCGGCCAGCCACTTGAAACCCTATATCCACTGAGGTCTCGGCCTCGATGGTGCCGACATATTCGGCTTCTGCGCCAGCAGTCGCCGCTTCGTTCAGTTTCGTGACACCCACCTTTACCCGTCCGTCTACGTCGACACCGACCAATCTTTCGTCGCGGTTTGCACACGACGTGCACAACAATACGAATGCGATTATAAAACAATTCTTTCCCATATATTTACAGTGAGCTTCTGATATAAAATTAGGCAGGAATCTTATGCTTTGGACTTAAAAACAACATGCTGTATATCGATATGTTGGAGGTTTTGACTGCTCAGGTGCTGGGGTATATGCTGTCGGGCTGTCATTTTCCCCAGGAGTCGCGGTCGAGGCTGCGGTAGGTTATGGCCTCGCTCAAATGCTCGGACGATATGTTTTCGCAGCCCGATAGGTCGGCTATGGTTCGGCTTACCCGCAGAATGCGGTCGTAGGCACGCGCCGAAAGCCCCAATCGGTTCATCGCGGTTTCCATTATGGTGCGGCATTCCGCACTCAGCTCGCAATACTGTCGGGTGAGTTTGCTGGTCATCTGTGCGTTGCAGTGTACGGCAGGGTTGTTCTTGAACCTTTCAGTCTGTATTGCACGCGCGGCTATAACCCTTTCGCGTATAACGGCACTGCTCTCCGACGGCACACTTTTGCCGAGTTCGGTCACTGGTACGGGTGTCACTTCGATATGCAGGTCGATGCGGTCCATAAGCGGCCCGCTTACCTTGTTCAGATAGCGGTTTACCGCCCCCGGCGCACAGGTGCATTCGATGGTTGGGTGGTTATAATAGCCACATGGACAGGGATTCATTGCCGCAATAAGCATAAACGCTGCCGGATAGTCGATCGACATCTTTGCACGGCTTATCGACACCCTTCGTTCTTCCATCGGCTGACGCAACACCTCAAGAGCCGAACGCTTAAACTCGGGCAGCTCGTCGAGAAACAGCACTCCGTTGTGAGCCAGGCTGATTTCGCCTGGCTGCGGGTTTGAGCCGCCGCCGCAAAGTCCTGCGTCCGAGACAGTGTGGTGCGGCGAGCGGAATGGACGTATCGAAATGAGTGCGTCCTCTTTCCGCATTTTCCCGGCAACTGAATAAATTTGCGTTGTCTCGAGCGATTCGCTCAGCGAAAGTGGTGGCAATATGCTTGGCATGCGCTTTGCCAACATAGTTTTGCCGCTTCCCGGCGGACCGATCAGTATGGCGTTGTGCGACCCTGCGGCGGCGATTTCAAGTGCCCGCTTTACGTTGTTCTGTCCTTTCACGTCCGAAAAGTCGAACTCGTAATTGTTTAGTGAACGCGCAAACTCGGCACGTGTGTCGAAGCTTGTTTGCGCTATGGTCCCTTCGCCGTTGAAAAAGTCAATAACCTGCTTCAGGTTTTCGGCGCCATATACTTCAAGATTGTTGACAATAGCGGCTTCACGTGCGTTCTGTGCCGGGAGTATTATCCCTTTGCAGTGTCGACTGCGGGCCTCGATTGCTATCGGCAATGCACCCTTTATGGGGCGCAGGGTACCGTCTAAACCGAGTTCCCCCATAATCACATACCGATCGAGCGTCTCTGCGTTCAGATCTCCGTTTGCCCCCAATATGCCTACGGCGATTGTTAGGTCGTAGGCGCTGCCTTCTTTCTTTAGGTCGGCGGGAGCCAAATTGATAATTATGCGCTTTCCCGGCACCTTGCGCCCCGACATTTCTATTGCCGATGTGACACGCTGAGAACTCTCCTTGACTGCGTTGTCGGGCAGTCCTACCATATTGAACCCAAGCCCCTGACACACGTTTACCTCAATCGTCACCGTCACGGCTCGAACTCCTATTATCGCACTCCCGTATGTTTTAACAAGCATATCGTATCATAAACAAAAAACCAGCCCTAAACAGGACTGGCTTCGTAAACCCTTAATAACCATTAAAAAATCAATACAACGCCATTACATAGCGTTTACCTGACGCATAAGCTTCGATTTGAGGTTGGAAGCCTTGTTCTTGTGGATCACCGAACGTTTGGCGAGCTTGTCAATGACTGAAAGCATGTGTGGGAGTTTCTCGACTGCCGTGTTCTTGTCCTCAAGTGCTCTGAAATCACGCAGAGCGTTGCGCATAGTCTTTGCGTAGTATCTGTTTTCTACTCTTTTGGTTTCGCTTGAGCGAATTCTCTTTTTTGCTGACTTGTGATGTGCCATAATTTAACTGTGATTCTTTTGCTTGTACTCGGTGCGGGATTCGAACCCGCGATTTTGAGAATGAAAATCTCACGTCCTGGGCCAGCTAGACGAACCGAGCATTTTTTTCGCTGACTTTTCCTTGCGAAAGAGATTGCAAAGGTACGCAGTTTTTTGTTATCGGCAAATTTTTTTTCAAAAAAAGAGCCTTAATTTATATTGTTATTTTTGTTATGTGCTGATATATAGAATTTTAATAGAATGATGGAATTTGACTTTTTCAACAATTCTTGTTTATAAATTGTGTTGAAAAATGTATTGCAAGTGATGGCATACGTTTTGATGAAGCATGAATTTTCCTTTTTGTGTTCGATGGTAAGGTGGTTGAATATTTGATTTTCAGAAACGGGGAAATTTGTCTATCTTTGCAAAAAATTTGATTGTTGCCGAATCACATCATTAATTATTAACAAAAGATACACGACATGTCAAAGTTACTTCTTCTGGGCGACGAAGCGATTGCCCAGGCGTTTATAGACGCCGGCGGGAGTGCCATAAACAGCTATCCCGGAACCCCCTCGACACAAATTACGGAGTATGTCATGAAGTCGAAAGAGGCCAAATCGAAAGGTGTGGTCGCGAACTGGTGTGCAAATGAGAAAACGGCTCTCGAAGCCTCGATAGGTGTGGCTTACGCTGGCAAGCGTGCCATGACATGCATGAAGCATGTTGGTCTGAATGTATGCGGCGATCCGTTTATGAATGCCGCAATCATTGGCACGAAGGGTGTGCTGATTGTTGTTGCCGACGACCCGTCTATGTTCTCCTCGCAAGACGAGCAGGACAGCCGCTACTACGGCCATTGGGCTATGATTCCGATGCTCGAGCCGAGCAACCAGCAAGAGGCCTACGATATGGTCTTCTTCGGATATGAATTGAGCGAGAAATTAGGCACTCCGATACTCATGCGCATACCCACCCGTTTGGCTCACAGCCGTGCCGGTGTCGAACGTCGCGCCCCGCTGCCGCAGAACCCCATCAGCAGCCCTTCCGACCCGAAGAGCTTCGTCCTTCTTCCGGTCAACGCAAAGCGCCTTTACAGGGATCTTATCGACAAGCAGCCTGCTTTCACCAAATCGAGCGAGGAGAGTGGCTTTAACCGCTATATACCCGGTTCCGACCATTCGAAAGGTATCGTAACAACGGGCATAGCATTTAACTACTTGATGGAAAACTTCGCCGGCGGCAAGTGTCCCTATCCGATTGTGAAAATTGCACAATACCCGTTGCCGTTCAATATGCTGAACAAACTCTACGACGAGTGTGACGAACTTGTTGTTCTCGAAGATGGACAGCCGTTTGTAGAAGAGCATCTCAAGGGTTTCCTTGGCAAGGGCAAGCCTGTTCACGGACGTCTTGACGAGGTTATACGCCGCGATGGCGAGCTCAACGCCGAGAAGGTGGCCAGGGCGCTTGGCCTCAAGGTCGAAAACGGTCCTGCGGTACCGCAGGTCGTCACCAACCGCCCGCCGGCTCTGTGTCAGGGATGTCCGCATATCGACAGCTACGAAGCCGTTGTTGAGGTGATGAAGAAATATCCCAATGGCCGTGTTTTTGGCGACATTGGGTGCTATACGCTTGGTTTCAATATGGGTGCCATCAACACTACGGTTTGCATGGGGGCATCGGTGACAATGGCCAAGGGTGCCGCCGAGATGGGCATATTCCCCTCAATAGGTGTGATTGGAGATGGCACTTTCGGACACAGCGGCATGACTGGCCTGCTTGATTGTGTCAACGAAAAGGCCAATGTGGTCATAATGATTCTCGACAACGATATCACAGCCATGACCGGCGGACAGCCGTCGAGTGCCAACATGAAGCTTTTCAACATCTGCAAGGGTCTCGGTGTTGACGAGAAACACATTCGCCATATCGTGCCGTTGAAGAAAAACCACGACGAGTTTGTAAAAATCCTTGAAGAGGAAATCGCCTACGACGGCGTGAGCGTAATCATACCGCAGCGTGTCTGCATAGTCGAAAACAAAAAACGCGTGGCGGCCAACAAATAGCAATGCGTGAGTGCTCGGCAACCAACAGTGTTGCCGTCCACCTCCTTAAACTTCAAACTTAACATATCATGAAAAAAGACATCATTCTGTGCGGCGTTGGAGGCGATGGCATCGTTTCCGTAGCCAAGATAATAAGCGATGCCGCGTTGAACCTCGGCATGAACGTGAAACAAAGTGAAATACACGGTATGTCGCAACGTGGTGGCAGTGTGTTCTCGCACCTGCGTATCAGCAGCAATCCGATTTTTGCCGATGTGATACCCGAAGGCAAGGCCGACATCATCCTTAGTTCCGAACCCATGGAGGCTTTGCGCTATTTGCCGTTCCTTGCACCCGACGGATGCGTTATTACCAACAGTGACCCTTTCATTAACATCTCCAACTATCCCGATATCGAGAAGGTGAACGAGGAGCTTGCGAAGTTGAAAAAATGTGTCAGCTTCAACGCCAACGAGATTGCCAAGCAGTTGCATGCGCGCGGCAATATGGTGCTTCTTGGTGCCGCAGCACCCTATCTCGAGATTGATTTCGATGAGCTTGAGAAGGCCATACGCAACATATTCGGTCGTAAGGGCGAGGATGTGGTGAACACCAACATTGCTGCGATCCGTGCTGGTCGCGATGCAAAGTAGTTTCCTTTTTGGCTATACAAAACAGGCGGTGATGCTCAAATGCATCACCGCCTGTTTTATTGTTTGCTCTGTCTCCATCGAAGCGTCTCCACGATCCGGTCAACATCCTGCTGCAGATATTCTATTACAGGGGCCAGAGAGTCGTTGTTTGGCGTGTAGTTGAGAAACAGTGCGCCGCGCAGAAAATGCTCCGTGCTGTCGGTCAGCCAGAACTGGTAGGTCGAACCGGCGTTTTTGCCTCCTACTTTCACTATGGTGGCATACACACGCCCTTCCGGGTCGCGAAGGGTCATTTCCTTTTCTCCTGTCGATTGGCTGTGATGCAGGGCAAGCATGCGCGATGCTGTGTCGACAAGCGATGCCAAATCGTCTGTTGTTCTGAAATGTTTGTAGGTAAGGTTGATGATACCCTTGTATTGCGGATAAATCAAGTCGAAATATTTGGTGCGGCTGTCGTTTTGTTTCCAGTTCACTATTGCCTCCGCTGGTCTTTCAAATGTGAAAGGTAGTGCGGCGGTGTCGTAAAGTCGATAGTCTTTCTGCGGCATGTCTATGCGTATGTAGGCTTTCGGTTTGGGTATATAGTTGTCGCCCGTGCAGCCGTAAAATAGCACGGTCAGGCAGATTGTGATAATCGTGAAACGATGTCTGTTCATTTCGTGGGTTTATGGTTGAATTATGGGGGGGGGATTTCGATTAGGTGTGTGTCGGCATGTGGCTATGTAGGCTGCGTGTCAGGAGGTGGCGTTATTGGTACTTGAACTGTATGTTGCCCAGCATTGGAACAAAGCGGCAGTTGCCGAAATGTTCAACCAGAGGCTCTTCGTCCGGACGCTTGGTTATGCGTAGCATCTCCTGCTGCTCGCTGCCCACAGGTATCACCATTATGCCATCGGGTTTCAGCTGGTCCATAAGCGGCTGTGGTATGTAGGGGGCACCGCAAGTTATTATCACGCGGTCGAATGGTCCGTAGTCCACTTCGGTCAATCCCTTGTATCCGTCGCCAAGATAGCAGCGGGCGTTGTAGCGCATGTCCCAAAGCAGTTTCTTGGTTTTGTCGAAAAGCCCCTTTTGACGCTCTATGGTGAACACTTTTGCCCCCAGCTCGCATAGTATGGCTGTTTGATAGCCGCTACCTGTGCCGATTTCGAGCACTTTCATGCCAGGCTGCACGTTAAGCAACTGGCTTTGGGTGGCCACTGTAGAGGGTTGTGAGATGGTCTGGTCGCACAGTATGGGTATGGCTTGATCTTCGTAGGCCAGTTCCAGAAGCGTGATGTCAAGAAACCTGTGTCGCGGAACTTCTTCCATCGCGGCCAGCACCCGTTCGTCGGTTATGCCTTTTTTGCGAAGTTCGCGGCACATCTGCATTCTCTGTCCTTGCTGTTTATATGGGTCTAATGTCAGGTTTCGTGGTTGTTTCATTTTTGTGTTCAGTTGATTGTGCCATTTCCTTTGCGGATGGCTGTCAGTATATCCAGTTCGCAGATGTCTTCGCCGGGCTGTAGCCAGTGGGTGTGCAGGCCTATTGATGCGGCACCCTCGCAGTGTTTGCGGCAGTCGTCCACCACAAGGGTTTCGCTGGTTGCAAGCCCGTGTTTGTCGACGATTCGTTGAAACACCGCCGGATTGGGCTTGCGCTCGTGAAGGTCGTAGCTGAAGAACACTCCGTCGAAACAGTCCTCTACAAAGTCAAATCCGGCCTGGCTATTGAGGTACTCCTTGAAAAAGCGTGCATTTGTGACATCGCTGTTGCTCAACAGAAACAGGCGGCAGCGATGGTGCAACTCTCTTATGCATTCGATATGGCTTTCGGGGAAGTCTGCTACAATTGTGTTCCACGCTTCGAGTATCTGTGTGTCGCCGAGTTTTGCTGCCAGCAGATGGCGCACCCTGCGGCAGAATTCGCCTGTGGAGATTTCCCCAGCCTCATACATCTTGGTAAGGCCGTCGCTTCTGAGCAGTTGGTATGGCTTTTCAGCCTTGACTCCGAAGTCGCGAAACCGTCGGTTCATCAGCTCGAGGTCGATTGTGACGATTGGACCGCAGAGGTCGAAAATTATGTTGCGTATGCTCACAGGTGCTTTATAGGGGTTCGGTGTCTCACTTGTCGTCTTTTGCCACCCAGCCTTGTGCCACAAGGTCTATGGCTGTGTTTTGCGGCGTGATAAGCCTTGCTTTCGAGGCGGCCTCGGTGATATGGCCTATTATGTGAACCCCCTCAATGGTTTTGGTTTTCTCGTAGTCGCTTTGGGCTATTGTGAACAGCAGTTCGTAGTCTTCACCGCCGTTGAGCGCGTTGCTTATCGGAAGCATATTGTTGCTCATCTCGCTGCATACGCGTGTGGTCTGGTAGTCGATCGGGAGCCGTTCCTCGTAAATGTCGCAGCCGCAGTTCGACTCTTTGCATATATGCAGCAGTTCGCTGGCCAAACCGTCGCTCACGTCAATCATGCTGGTTGGTACTATCTCGTTTTCGCGCAGTCTGTTAATTATGTCAAGCCGTGGTTCGGGTTTCAGATAGCGTTCCAGTACATAGTCGTAGCCGTCAAGGTCGGGCTGGAATGTCGGGTCGGCCTTGAAGGTCACTTTTTCGCGTTCCAGGACGAGCAGCCCCGCATAGGCACTGCCCAAATCACCCGTGCAGCATATAAGGTCGTGCAAATGAGCTCCGCTGCGGTAAGTCAGTTTTTCTTCCTCGGCCATGCCTACGGTTGTTACCGTGATTACCAGCCCGCTGCGGCTGCTTGTTGTGTCGCCGCCCACAAGGTCAACGTCGTAGCGGTCGCAACACCGACGCACACCTTCGTAAATCTGTTCTATCGCCTCTACCGAGTAGCGGTTGCTTACGGCTATGCTTACTAAAATCTGCAATGGTCTGCCGTTCATGGCAGCCACGTTGCTCAAACTACGTGCCACAGCTTTGTATCCCAAATGCTTCAGTGGGGTGTACATCATGTCGAAATTCACGCCCTCGGCCATGGTATCGGTCGTGAGGAGTAGCTTTTGTCGGCTGTTGCCTATCACGGCGCAGTCGTCGCCGATGCCTTTGATTGTGCTCTTGCTGCGCGGTGCAAACCCCTGTGTAATCCGGTCAATAAGGGCAAATTCGCCTAGTTGCGACAGCTCTGTGCGACCTTCTTCTGCGTATTCAAGTTCTTCCATGTGGCTGATATTGTATTACAGTTGTATAACGGAAATAAAAAACTTTTATTTTGGATAAAAAAGGTGAAGCCGCAGCCTTTTGTGTAAAAGGTTGCGGCTCCTTCAAGTCAATATTGTAGGGTCAGAACTTCTCTTCTATCACCTGGCCGTGGTCTTCCACTATTTGGCGGTAGAACCATTTGGGGTATTCCGGCTGGTTGGGGAATGCACTCATTCCTGTCTCGGTGGTCTTGAAGTGGCCGTTGGTCTCTTTTTTGACGTTGCCATCAATGTATTTCACAAGCAGGTAATGGTCGAGTTTGGTCCACTCGCGCATCATCTCTTGTGCGGCCTCGCGCGAAAAATTGTTCAGTTCGGTCTGTAGCTGGGCATCGTCGAGACGTTCGAATTTCTTGTCGCGGTGAGCCAGTTCGCGGATAAACTTGTCTTCGAGGCGGCTTTGCATTTTCTGAAGGTCTACAATCATGTCTTTGTAGCGGCTGTAGCAGAAGTTTGTGACGCGGTTAAAAAGCCAGAATGCCGCCGTTTCGGAATATTCGGTCATCGAGCCGTTGCCTTCGCGGAAACATTCGGGGATTTCGGTCAGGCCGCAGTACATCGGGCAATAGCAGGTCGAATAAGTGTCGTCCACGCCGAACCACAGTATGCCGGCCATGCGGCGGTTTGTGATATATCCGCGGCACTGGGCTACGAACGAGAAACCGGTCTGCTGGGTCGAGGTGGCTCGCTCATGGATATATCTTTTCCCGTCAAGCTCGAAGTTCATCGGACGCCAGCGGTAGGGACACGCAAACGGGCCAGCCCCCACGTCCTTTGTCATGTCCATGGCGGTTCCTTCGTAGTGGTCGCGCATAAGGTTCATCACCTCTTTCACGTCTATCTTGTGGTCCGGTTTTATCCAAAGTGGCAGACGTTCGGCCTTGGGGTCGCCCATAGCATATTTCTCGTATTTCTGCATTCCGTTGTTGACACGGTTGAACATGGCATACACGCGTGCGTCGCAGCCACGTATTCCGCTGAAAGTGAGTGGACAGTAGGTGTCGGCAAAACTGAACTCCTCGTCTTTGCCGTTAAACCAGCCGCGCTGGCGCGCGAAAGTGATGACATCGGAGGCGTAAACGCACTCCACTTCGCTGTGCATAAGGTTCTTCATGTTCTTGCTGCTGATTGATTTGAACGAACCTTTGGTCTCGAGCGGGAAAGTGGTTATGCGGGCCTGGTTGGCGTGTCCGCTGACGTAGCCGTTCGGTATGCGCCGTGCAACCCATACAGCTCCGTCCTTGTAGCCCTTATACTGTTTCTTCATCACAGGTTTGCCCTTCACGGTGTCGTATTCGGCTCGTTTGCCTATCATTTCGAGTATCCACACCTCGTCGGGGTCGCAGATTGAGAAACTCTCGCCCTCGCTGCAATAGCCGTACTCCTCGACAAGGCCGGTCATAATGCGTATTGCTTCGCGCGCTGTCTTGGCCCGTTGCAGGGTGAGGTATATGAGCGAGCCGTAGTCTATTCCTTTGACGGGTGTCTTCCAGCATTCCTCGCGGCCTCCATAGGTGGTTTCGCCAATGGCCAGCTGATATTCGTTTATGTTGCCCACTACATTATAGGTGTGGGCAACCTGCGGGATTTCAAAAAGCTTCTTGCCGGTGTCCCACTCATACAGCATTATCATCGTCCCGGCGGGATAGTCTGCCGCGCGGCGATAGTACAGCTCGCCATACAGTGTGTGCGAGTCGGCCGCATAGGTTATCATAGCCGAGCCGTCCTTGGTGGCTCCGGGCGTGAACAGAAAGTTGGTGCATGCATCGGCTGAACGTGGCATCATAAACGCCAATGCGCAGAACACCGAAACTGCAAAGGTGTGGTTACGTAAATTCATAACAAAATCTGTTTTAGTTTATTTGTTTGCAAAATTACGCAAACATTGTGGATTGTGAAAACCGATATGTATATGAAATGTTTTTTTGTATGGCTCCTTGCATTATCAAGATGTTGAATAGTAAACAGATAATTTGTTATCTCTTTTTTTGCCGCATAAAAGTCATGTCTGCCCACTGAAAAAGCATCTGCTTTACGATCTTATATCAAAGCCCCATATCGCACTTCGGCTTCATAGTATAATGTACTATTGATAAACTCCGATTATTCCGAATACTCCGATTACTCTGATTATTCTGATCACTCCGATTGCTCAGATAATAGTTTGATACACATTAAGATGTCCCAAATTTTAATAAATCTTAACACAAAAATGACACTCGAAAATGCCCATAAACGAAATAAATTGTACTTTTGCAACACCAAAATCATGAATCTAACAAACATTATTTATTAACTTAAATTTTCAAAACGATGAAAAAAATTTTTGCAATTTGCGCAGTAGCTCTCGCAGCCGGTGCTATGTTCACCTCCTGCAACAAGGACAAAGTCGCTGACAACGCTATGACCGTCACTCTGGGTGAGGAGAAATGGGAAGCCACCGAGGTTTATGTTGACGTGACCCTCGATGCAGCCACCAAAGACGGCAATGAGAACATTATGGCTATCGCTGGCAGCAATGGCAGCTACACTGATCCCAACACCACCTACGTGCAGGGTTTCACCGGCAAAGAGGCTGGCAACTACGGCATGTCGAACGGCTATGTCATTGGATATTTTGAGAACGAAAATGATGTCGATGCCGAAGGTTACGGCAATTGGCAGGCTACCGCTGCTTCTCAGGAACTGACCAATGTCGACCTCAACGCCAAGACCATTGAGGGCACCATTGACCAGACCATGAAGAACGAGAAACAAGGACTCACCGATGTCGCCATGAAGGTTCAGCTCACCAACGTGGAATGGACTGTTCGCGATATAGCCAAAAACGGTAAACTCGTTAAATAAGATTGTTTAACCAAACAAACATCAAAAAAACATCATGAAAACTATCGTAAGAAACATTGCACTCGCTGTTGCAGTTATGGGTCTTACTGTGGCCTGCACCTGCAAGGGTAACGATAAGACCGAGGCTACCGACACCATCGACACCACTCCCGTTGTTGTTGAAGAACCCGCACCTGCTCCCGTTGAAGAAGTAGTGGCTGAAGCTGTTCAGGAGCCCGCTGCTCAACCCGAAGTTAAAGCTGAACCCAAGAAAGTCGAAGAACCGGCTCCCGCCCCGAAGACCGAAATAAAGGCCAACGAGGATGGTAGCGTTTCTATCAAGGCTGGCAAGGGTACCGCTGTCGAGATCAACAAGGGCGGTGCTACCGTCACCACCACCGATGGTAAGGTCAAAGCCTCCAAAAAGAAATAACGCGTAACACTTTTTTATACAAAAGAGGCTGCCCAACAGTAGCCTCTTTTGTTTTATGTTTCAACAGTTTTGTCAGAACAGACTAACCCCTAAAGACTATGCCCCGCAAATTATACGTGTTTGCTATCACTGCGCTTTTCATCACCGCCTGCTCGTGCCAGACATCGGAAAAGAAGCAGGTAAAGCAGGTTGCCTACGAATACGAGCTTGCTCTTGGAAACTACAACATCGACAGGGCTGCTCTCTTTGCCACCGCAGAAACCAGAGCCAAGACACTACCGGTGGCGCGTCATCTGATGAAAAGCGTCAGTCGTGAAAACATCGAGGCCAATATGCCGGCCGAAATCAGGATCTCAAAAGTCAAACTCACCAGCGACACTACGGCCACCGCGTATTGGAGCAAGAAAACTCCTATAAAACAATGTTCCGGCACGGTCGAGCTGCGCAAGCGCAATGGCGTTTGGAAGGCTCACGACATGATAAAGACCGTTCCTTCCAGAAAAAAAGAGTGACCTGACAGGCTAAATCTATCGTGAAAGGCGATGAACTGAACTACAACCCGACAGTGTTCACTAAAGCAAAGGGTACCGGCACACGGTACTCTTTTTTATTCATTGTTTGCGGCCTGCAAACGGGTTGTCAGCCTATCAGTTCTATCTACTTGTGCCTGTGTATAGCTTTGTCGATGATGGCATTGACGTGCGGCGAAATTTTCAATTTATAGAGAATTGTTGTTGCGGCGATTGCCAAAAGCAGTGTTTTGACGGTTGCGTCGGCAAGGGTTGCTGCCATGCCTTCGTGGAAATGTGGTGTGACGATGTGGCTCCACAGCATGGCGGCGGCCACAACGCCTGCGCCCGTAGCCGCCACCTTGAGCTGTGCAAGCGAAAATGGCGATACTTTCAGCTTTAGGCCAATGTATAGCAGCAGGCCGGCGTAATAGAGCAGATATGCGAAAAGTGTGGCGGCGGCGGCTCCGTTGATGCTCCATGCTCCAACCAGCCAATAGTTAAGCACGACAATCGAGACAGAGAGTATCAGCACAAACACTATCGAGATGCGGTAGTGCTTGGAGTAATTCAGCACATCGGTTCCTATCGAGAGTGTGCTGTTTATGATTTTTGCAATACCGAGGATGAGCACCACCCACTTGCCGTCGCGATACCCGTCGCCATTGGGTATTATGTCGAAAAGCGCGTCAAGGTTTATCCAGATAAACACCAGTATGAACACACTCACCATAAATTGGTGCAACGACACATTGCGCGCTATCGCAGACACTTCGGCCCAGTCGTTATCTTTGGCGGCGGTTGCCACGAGCGGACGGCTTATTGCGCTTAGTGAGCGTCCTGGCACCTCAACCACGTTGGCGATGAAAAACGCTATCGTATACACGCCGGTGAGCGCGAGTCCCTCTTTGGCTCCGATAAAGAGGCTTCCCAGTAGCTGCGAATTGTTGGCGAGCACCACAATTGTCATAAACAGCGAATAGCGGATCATCTCAGTCAGAGTGTGCCGTCCCACAGGCGTGAGGTCCATTTTGAACGAAACGCGCTTGAGCGATACAAGATAACACAGGTTGAGCAGCAATGCCACTCCGTAGGAGGCTGTGAACAAAACCACAAACAGGTCGAAACCGATAAGCCCATTGCCGTAGAGCAGGTAGCACACGAGATTGAACACCCGTATGCCTACTTCGCGTATCAGTTTCGGAACAGTGATGCGCATCAGCACGTTGGCGTTTGATTCGCACACGGTGATGTAAAGCACAAACAGTGTCAGCGGCGGCAGAAGGTGGAAATAGTCTTTTATGAGAGGCGACCGTTCGGCGTAGAGTCCTGTTATTTCGCCCCTGAAAAGCAGAAGCACTATCGTTACAAGTAAGAAACCCACCAGCGGAAACAATACACTCAGCCCAAAAATGCCATGGTTTCGCTTGCCGTCGTTGAAGTATGGGAAATATCGGATTATGGTCGAGTTGGTGCCCAGTTGGGCAAGTGCGGCAAACAGTGTGGCGGCATCGACCAAAACGCGGGTGAGACCGATTTCCTCGGACGAAAGGCAGTCGGTCAGCACGAAGAACGTGGTGGCGAAACCAATCGCCACACCTATATAGTTTGCCAAGGAACCTTTAATGCTTTGCCGTGCTACAATGCCCATTTAATGGCTGACTTTGCTGTTTGGGAACTGTCCGTTCCCTGCTGCTGTATTATCACAACATGTCTGCAAAGTTACTATAAAATTCCAACTTTCTGCTTTTGATTTTTTTTGTGTAACTTTGCAGTCGCAGACCGCAAGAAAAATGGTTTGCTGAGAAAGCGCATTTTCGCTTTATTCCGTCAGTGTGAAACTGGACACTTCACTAATGGTATAACGGAATAACAGGGAGATGGGGTTCCATGAAGGTGTATTGCCCATCGTGCGGGTACACCCGGTAGTGGAGTGTTTTCTGTCAACCTTTATTTATACCATAGGGAGTCCAGCCCTCACACTGAAGATAGGGTTAGAATGGATTGGCTCCACTTTCTTTGTTCAATCTTTTTTCATACAATCGAGCCATGTTGTGTGAGCAAACAACAAACAAATGAAAATGAAAAAGATTTCATTGATTGCCGCAGTGTTACTGGTGGTCGCCAGTGCCTGCAAAAAAGATCCTGTCGTTCCTACAGCCAACTTCTCGGTATCGATTGAAGCTTACGACAATTACACGGTTCGGGTTACCGACTACTCGACAGATGCTTCATCGTATGAATGGAATTGGGGCGACGGCGAGTACGATTACAGCCCGTACACCTCTTCGCACACCTATTCGTCGACAGGGACTTACACCATTACGCTTACAGTCAGAAGCTATGATGGCTATACCGATGCAACTTCGCGCACGGTGACGATTTCGTCGGGTAGCAATCCTGGCGGTGGCGATACCCCAGGTGGCGGCGATACCCCAGGTGGTGGCGGAAGCACGACACCCACGCAGGTAAAAATCACTGCACTTAAACTGGTGAAATTTCCGGCGGCTCCGAGCAGTGGTGCCTGGGATTTTGCCGGCAAGCCCGACATTTATTTCAAGATTATGGACGGAAACCGCTCGCAGACCTACTACACCAGCGACACCAAGGATGATGTCTCGAACGACGACTGCCCGCTTATATGGAACAACGTGAACTACACGCTCTACAATCTCACGGCTACCTACAACATATCGTTTTGGGATGCTGACATTGTGGACGATGACGAGCTGATGATTGGGTGCCAGTGGACCCCCTCTTCGCAAAACAGCAACTACACGACATATTACAATTGGGCAAACTACAACTCCGATATCGACTTCTACCTCTACTTGACTTGGTATTCGTCGAAGGGCGAGCCACTCTATACCAAGCCTGTTGAATTCAAAAACGGCCAGTGGCTGACCAACGATGCAGATGTGATGCAGGCTTTGCACATTGAGAGGTAGGTCGTGTGCCTCGTCCGGCGTGGCTGATGCACAACACCACGGCTGGGCATGCTTAACAGTAACAGGTTCAGCGGCAATATGCTGCTGAACCTGTTTGTTTTACTTGGTTTGTGATTTCAGACGGTAGTAGGCTTGAGTGCCATACCGGTATCTGTTCTGATAGTGGCAGCGGTGGAGATTGCGTCTGCCTGTAGCGGCAAATCATTCCTCGTCGTAGCTTTCCTCTTCGCTTTCGTCCTCTTCGTCCTCCTCCTCGTCGCCGAACGACGGGGTGTTTGCATTGCCGTCAGAGCTGAACTTGAGCAGGTAGTTTGGCACTTCGTTGCGGGCTGTGCCTATTTTGTAGCTAAACCGTTCGGACTTCGTCTCGATGGTGCGTTTTTCGGCAGGCATTGACTTGATTTGGTCGGCCCATGTGCCTATGCTGGTCTGTATTGTCATGCGCTTTGCGCCGCTGTCGTAGCTGAAATAGTACCAGTGGTCGGCGGCTATTTGCAGGTAGATGGTCAGTTTGGTGACACCGCCGCGTGTCAGCAACTGCATTTTTACGCGTGTGGCGAGGTTTAGTTGCTGTTTGCCGATGGCCAGAAGCGATGTCACACCGTCGTAGTAGTAGCCCATGGTGGGCGAGTACTGCCAGTCTATGTGGCCGAAAAGCAGGGTGCTTTCGATCGACTTCGGCATCTTGTCGAGCTCTCCGGTGGTGACATAATCGGAGTAGAGGCTTGTGCCGCGTTCGTCGCCCTCATGGAAAATCAATGCGCGGCGTAGCAGGTCGTTGTCGGTGTTGGCGGCCGAGAGGCGCAAGTCGTCGGTAATCTGCTGTGTCATAGATGTGACAACTTTCTCGTCGAGTGGGAAGTTGAACCCGAAAACCGTATTGAGTGTAAACTGGTCGCCCCGTGTGCTCACGCTTGCATCGCCGTAGGCAAAGATATGGGTCAACCCCTCTTTCATGTTGAAGTTCACGGGGCCTTCGCCGCTGACAAGGCAGTTTGTGGTATTAAGTTTCAGATAGCGGTCCACCACCTCTTCGGGGTCTTCCTGTTTGCGCGATGAGGCTATCATGTAGGTTTTGGTTTGGTTGTCGTAGCTCAGTTGTCCCCAGGCGTGCATCAGTTCGTTGTCGGCAGCGCGTTCTTTGGTGAGGAAGGCGGGATACGGCATCAATGTGTTGGGGTGGAAAAGAATCGAGGCGGTTATGCGCTCGCCTTTCCAGTCGGTCGGTATTTCGGGCACACTTACGCGGATGTCTTCAGGGTTGGTGTAGTCGGCATAGGCGAGCAGGCCCACCTCGTGGTCGGTGTTGCACTTGTGCAGCAGGCGCACGCCGCCGTCGAAGTGGAAGAATAGAGAGTCGGCCTCGACGCGCACCTTGCCTGCGAAGCCAAACGCGCTGCTGAGGGTGAAGTTGGCATCGTCGCCTATAAAGCCGTTAGCGACCGTCATGCCTTTGGCGTTGGGCGCGATTTCGTCAAGTTGGATTTTTTGTTTTTTCTTGTCCTCGTCAATGTAGTCGATAAATCCTTTGGCGGCATATTGCTTGCCATTGGCGATTTGAATGTCGGAGTCGTAGATTAGGTGGTATTTGGTTTCGCGCGAGGCAAGGATTTGCGACTGTTTCAGGTGGTCTATGGCTCCGCCTTTGCGGATACGCAGTGTGTCGCCGCCGGGTGCAATGGCAGCGTCGGCCACATTGACCTGATATACGCCGTTCAATTTCATTTCGGCTAGATCGTATTGGTAGTCGCCTTTTAGTGCGTTGAATTTTAGGCTGTCCTGTCGGCTTCCAGTCGAGACGAAGGTGGCACCAGGCATCTCGCCGGCATCCAGCCGCTCGCGCAGGCTCTTGCTTTCCATGCCTTGCGACGACGTGCTTTTGCTGTTCGTGAGTGCGAGCAGCTGTTGGTCGATGCCCCAAGTGAAGCGGTCGACGTATGCCGCATAGTTCATCACAGGCAGTTCGGTGCGTTCAACAGGCGAGTTCGATGTGAATTGTGCTTCTCGGGTCTTGTAGTCCACGTGCGACTTCATATTCAAGGCGTGGAAAGCGACAGTTTTGTATTTCAGCGAGTGCAAGGTGAACTCGGTTACCTGTGCGTCCATATCCATAGGATGAAGAGCGAAGAGAGGCGAGGCCAGTTTGCCTTCCCTGATAGTGGCCACACCGCCGGCGGTGGCCCCGTTGGGGTGCAGTGTCACGTGTCCTGCAAGCGATGCGTCGTCGTGATACATGCGGAAAGGTGAGCCGTTTTTGATTTGTGCCACGCGCATCGAATCGCCGTATGGATACCAGCGTTCGTTAGCTTTTCCGTTGCGAATGTCGGGGAAGCCGCCGGTTTCGGTGACGTAGAAAGTGTCGGTCACCGCCATCATCGAATCGGGGTGAAACATTATGCTCTTCGATTTGGTTACGGAAGTGAGGTAGTCGAGTTGTCCGTGTCCGCGCAACCCTTTGTAGCTCAAGTCTATGGCGTTGTGGTATGTGCCTTTTCCGCCGTAGGCCGGCATACCAGTCTTGTCGGTTTTGATTACGAATCCGAGCGAGTAGTCGGGTTGCACTTTCAACGGTTCGTTGATTTCAGGGAATATCCCCGCCGAGGTAAGCGAGCCGTTCAGTACCAGACTGTCGGTTGGGAAGTCAGACAGACTGCGGAGGGTGAATGGTCGCAGGCTGTAGTAGAATTTGTCGCGTTTGTACACCCCCTTTTCCACAAATGGCCGGTCGTAGAAAACAAAACTGTTCTCTTTGCTGGTGAATATCGGATACTCTTTGTTTTTGGTGAGACCGTTATGGTTGTCGGGCTTGTCAATCTGTATGTCGCCTACCAGTTGGTAGAGCGGGGTGTAAACTATATGCTCTTTGGCGGGATCCTTGAAGTCGGTGACGAAGAAATAGAGCGAGTCGATTTTCGGCAGGTCGAGGCTGAATTTGTCGTAGAAGAAAGTCGCGCCTGTCACGTACATCACGAATCGCCCCACGTTGATGCGTCCCGAAAACACTATGTCGCGGTTTTTGCGTACGGTGACATCCCCTTTGGGCGAAATGGCCACCGCTTGGCTGTCGCTTACCACGAATTTCTCTATGCCGCGAATTTTCAAGTCGTTGCTTTTGAGGTCGAGTGTGGCATTTGTACCCTTGGTCGACGACTCCATATAGAGTGCGTCGTAGTCGTGCTTCTTGTTTTTGTTGTAGGCTTTGTAGTAGTCCACCAGTTTTTCTTGTACATACACGTGGTCTGCGGCTTCGTTGTATGTGACCAGGCCCACTTTGGCCAAAGTGTGCATCATAAGTCTGGCTTGGTTTACGTCCATACTTATCGATTTCGCGAAACCGTCGATTTTGAAATCGTAGGCCATTCCTTTGCTCTGCATGTACTTGTATACGCGAATCACCGGTCCGACCTCCTCAATGCCTTGCAGTTGGCGGTAGCGGGCATAGGAGTAGTAGTTGGCCGACTCGAACGACGAGAAGTTCTGTCCGCCGGAGCTTATCATAGAGAACTCCAGCTCGTCCTTGTCCATATTCCATTCAATCGATTCGCTGAAGAGATCGAGCATGTGGTAGCTGTCGCCGTATGGGCTGTAGAAGTTTCGTTTCGAGTCGTTGATAAACGTCACCTTGCGTTCGCCCACACTGTAGCGCATCGTCACGCCGTCGTTGTAAATCGAGTCCTCGCCGAGATACAGTCTCACCGATGCCCTTTCCGAGGCAATTTGCTTGCTGGTGATAGTGAATTTCACCGACTGCACTTTCGCAAATACCTTTCCATTGCGACGGAAAAGCAGCGATGCCGGGTGTTTGCTGTCGGATGTGATGAACTTCGCACCGTTCATCATGAAGCTGCCGGAATAGTCCACCCCTTCGACAATGTTTTTCATTTCGAAATCCTTTTGGTAAGAGCGGAATTTGGGGTATGTGTATTTGTCGGGTTCCAACTGCGCCGACAGGGCCTCTTCGACACGTCCCATTATTGGCTTGGTGAAATATTTGGTGTTGGTGAAAAGCACAGAGTCGGCGTTGAACTTGGGAAATTTGGTCACGGCCTCGTAGTCTTTCAGTTCGGCCCAGCAAACCGTTGTCGGCAGTCCTGTCCGGTCCCAGTTGAGGCGTCCCCCGTGTCCGTACCATTTGTTGTCGAAATAGTAGTATTTGCCGGTGGTGCCGTATATCGTGCCGTTGTCTTTGTCCGAACTGTAGTACAGCTCCATTTTTTTCGGGAACTCTACAACAATGTTTTTACCCTCCAGATTGAGTATGTATTGTGCGCCTGCCTGCGCCTGCCATAGCGATGTGCGGGCTCCGTTGAGTATGCGTTCTTTTTCAAGCTGCTCCGAGAAGTCAACGAAATCTGTGAAATCCTTGATTTTTTTGTTGCGTTGCTGCAGGTATTCCAGACAGTCGATCCATTTGGCAAAATTTGCCCCGCCCTTGGTCGACATAAGGTTGGTAACCTCTATGAAGTGCGTGAAATTTGGATGCTGCTTCACACGCAGTTTCTGCATCGTCACGCAGATGTCGCGATACCGTATCTGTGTTCTCTCGTCCCATCCTTTATATATCGGTTCGAAAGCCTGTATCAGTTTGGCATTGGCCTTTTTGCGGTCGTCCTGGCTTGTGGCCTGGTCGAGATACATCAGCAGTTCGGTCGGCAGGTTTTCATAAGTGAAATTTATGGTTGTGGGTTTCTTTTGTGCGTTTAGCGCTGTATAGGTCAATAGCAGTATTGCTGCAAACAGAGTTTTTTTTATGCCCATCGTTGGATGATTTACGAGTTTATTGATAAGAAAAATAACGTCTAAATGATTGTGATATTGTATCAAAGCAGACAATGGATCGTGAAACCGCAGGCCGTGCGACCAACATACTAAAAGTCTACTGTTTGTTTGAAAATCTGTATATTTGTGCGTTCTATATGAATGATTTAATTCATCATCAAATTAAACTACAATAATTTATGTCATTCGGAGGCATTGTTGTCACTCTCCTAAAACTCGCCGGCGCGCTCACCATTTTCCTTTTCGCGATGAAACTGATGAGTGAGGGTCTTCAAAAGTTTGCTGGCTCGAAATTGAGACACATTCTTACCAAAATCACGAGCAAACCTATTAGCGGCATTCTTGCCGGAACGGGTGTGACAGCTATCATTCAGAGCTCCACGGCTACCACTGTTATGACCGTCGGATTTGCCGGTGCCGGACTGCTCACTCTGTCTGGTGCTATCGCTGTGGTGATGGGTGCCAATATCGGAACTACTGTTACGGCTTGGATTATAACCCTTTTCGGACTCAGTGGCGGTGGCGACGACAAGGTGCCTCTGATGCCCATGGTTATTGCTGCAATAAGTCTCTTTTTTATTTTCAGCAAGAAAAACAAGATGCAATATCTTGGTCAGACCATTATCGGTCTCGCCCTGTTGATACTTGGTCTGGGGCTTATGGGCGACTCGGTTCCGCCGTTCGACGAGGGTGTGGCAGAAGAGATTGCCTCTTGGGGGAAATGGGGCTACTGGTCGGTTCTCCTGTTCATTGCGGTGGGTGCCGTTCTTTGCATTATTCTGCAGACTTCTTCTGCCATGACGGCCGTAATACTGTTGATGGCGAGCCAGGGTTGGATAGACTTTCCAACCTCGATGGCACTGGTAATCGGGCAGAATCTCGGTACCACGTTGACAGCACAGGTGGTTGCCATGACCACGGGCGTCACGGGTAAGCGAACGGCACGTGCACACTTGGTGTTCAATGTGGCAGGTGCGCTTATTTTCCTCATCCCGTTCTATCCTATCTGTGAGGGTGTGCAGTTTGTCGGTGCGAAACTCGACAGCCTCTTGCCCAATGTCCCGTTGCTCCCTCTTCAAATCACGATATTCCATACGCTGTTCAACGTAATTACAACTGTTGTGCTGGCCTTTTTCATACCTACGATAGTGAAGATTGTCACATGGATGGTGCCCGACAAGAAAGGTGAGAGCGAAGAGGAGTTCCGTCTCACATATCTCGAACCCAAGCTGCTTTCCACTGCCGAGCTTAACCTGCAGAGTGCAAAAAGTGAAATTGAGGAGTTCTCTAAACGGGTCTTGCGGATGTACACTTTTTTGCCAGGGCTTCGAACAGCGAAAAACGAGGACGAGTTCGACTCTGTGTTGAACCGCATCACCAAGTATGAGGGCATCACCGACCGTATGGAAATGGAGATATCAAGATTCCTTACGCGTGTGGGCTCGGGCGACGTAAGCCAGCACGCATCCGAGCGCATCAGCTCGATGCTTCGCATTATTGACAACCTCGAAAGCATCGGCGATGCTGTGTACCAAATCGGCATGACACGCAAGAACAAGCGCGAAGATGCGGTACACTTCGACGAAAAACTCAACGCTAATCTCGACCACATGACCGAACTCGTTCAAAAAGCCCTCGACGTGATGGATGCTAACCTGCACGACTACGACCATGCCGATATCGATGCAGCATACGCCGCAGAGCGGGAAATCAACTCTTACAGAGATGAACTGCGTGCTCAGCACCTCAACGCTCTCAAGCAAGGTGTTTATGACTACTCCATCGGCAATGCATATAGCGGTCTCTACGCCCTATATGAGAAATTGGGCGACTATGTGATAAACGTATCCGAGGCTATTGTGGGCACCAAGCGAGCCGACGAGTCGTCGGACGTTTCCGCGCTGTAGCCGACAAATCGCGCAGGCCTGCCATGTTTGTGGCTGAAAAAGTTACCTGTTAAAATTTATTCCTCATAACTTATGACTATAGCGGCTTTGGTTTCGGGTGGTGTCGACAGTTCGGCGGTGGTTCACTTGCTTAAGGAGCAGGGGTTTGATCCGGCACTCTTCTATATCCGAATTGGCAAGGAGGAAGATGATGGCTACACCGACTGCCCTGCCGAGGAGGATATCGAAATCGTCACTTGGTTGGCGCACAAATACGGTTGTCGTTTCGATGTGGTCGACCTGCATAAGGAATACTGGGAACTTGTGGTTGCCTATACTATCGACACTGTGCGGCGCGGACTTACGCCCAACCCCGATGTGATGTGCAACAAACTCATAAAGTTTGGCGCTTTCGAGGAACGTTGCGGCAAGGATTTCGACCGTATTGCCACTGGCCATTACGCCACTACCGATGTTGTCGACGGTGTGCAGTTCCTCGCCACCGCAAAAGACCAGCTGAAAGACCAGACCGACTTCCTCTCGCAACTCGACAGCCGACAGATTTCGAAGCTGATGTTCCCCATAGGCCACATGTTGAAGTCCGAGGTGCGCGAGGTGGCCCGTGCTGCCCGAATGCCCAGCGCCGACCGTAAGGACTCGCAGGGTATTTGCTTTCTCGGAAAGATTAACTACAACGATTTTCTACGTCGCTATCTTGGTGAGCGCGAGGGTGATATTGTAGAGTTCGAGACGGGACGCAAACTGGGCAAGCACAAAGGCTACTGGTTCCACACCATAGGTCAGCGCAAAGGTCTTTTTTTGAGTGGCGGACCGTGGTTTGTAGTAAAAAAGGATGTCGCCGAAAACGTGCTTTACGTGTCTCAGGGCTACGATCCCGCAGCGCAATATGGCAATGAGATCGATCTGGCGGGATTCCACTACTTGAGCAGGGACATCTGGGGCGACTTCGCCAGCCGTCGCGTAAAGTTCAAGATCCGCCACACTCCCGACATCGCCGATGCCACGCTTTATCGTGACGGCGGTCGTGTGCGTCTCGTTTCCGACGTGCGCATACAGGGCATAGCCGCCGGACAATATGCCACCATTTACGACGAATGCGCTCACCTTGTGGTGGCCAGCGGCGAGATTGTGGCAGCCAGCCCGCTGTCTCAGTCGTGAGTTTGCCGCCTTTGGCATTGGTTAGTGTTGTTTGCCTCCGTTGGCCGCAGTCCCCAAAAGTCCCACGAAAGTCTCGCTTGCAGTTTCAGCATTTCGAGTCCGTCGCGCACCTGTGCGCCTGCTCTGGCAGCCTCGCGCATTAGTCGAGTGGGGGAGGGGTTATAAATAAGGTCATAAACCAAACAGGTCTCGGAAAGAAGTTCCGGCTGAAGCCAGGGTGTATGTGAGGCCAGAGGTGGCATGCCGACGGGTGTGGCGTTGACTAATATGCTGGCTGGCCGATGGCGAGGGTTGGTCTTGATTTGTGATTTGTCGTAGGGTGCAAAGCTGTTGTATGCCTCGTCGTATGAAATGATGTCGTCGCTTTGATACAGGCTTGCGTTGCGCGACACAAAATGGTATTCAATTCCCATACGCCGAAATGCTGTTGCCGCTGCCTTGGCGGCTCCCCCTGTTCCGAGAATCAGGGCAGGTGCTGCTGCTGGATTGCCCGCCAGTCCGCTTTTGCTCAAAAAATTGCGAAAATCTGTCTCGAATGCTTCCGAATCGGTATTGTGTCCTGTCAGCGAACCATCACTTTCCACTCTGACGCAGTTGACTGCGCCCACCTCCTGCGCCTCGGCTGTAAGATGGTCAAGTATGGCAATGACGCCTGTCTTGTAGGGTATTGTTACATTGAATCCGGAAAGTTTGTGTTGCACAACTGTTAGGCGCAGGTTGTCGGTATTTGCGATGTCAAGCATCCGATAGCGATGCTGTCCGCAAAAGGTTTCGTCAAACAGCACTTTCGAGAGAGAGTGGCCAAGCGGGTGGCCAATGAGGGCAAATTGTCGGCAACCGCTCATTTGAACAAATTTCCGATGGTTTTGAATATTATGGCCAGATCGCCGCAGAATGTGTGGTGATTGACATATTCGAGGTATAGTTTGACTTTTTCCTGCATCACGGTGTCAATATAGTAACGTTCAGGGTCGTCGGCAGTGGAGAGGAGTTCGTTTTCGTTAATAAACTTTATTGATGCGGGATCAGTTATGCCTGGCCTTACGTCAAGCACATGCATTTGTTCGGTTGTCCAAAGGTTTACGTAGTGGCGCACTTCGGGGCGTGGTCCCACGAGGCTCATTTGGCCGAGAAACACGTTGATGAGTTGTGGCAGTTCGTCCAGTTTGAATTTGCGCAGCAGTGCGCCCGTTCGTGTGATGCGCGGGTCGCGGTTGCCAATGGTGACAAGACTTCCCCGATCGCTGCCCACGTGCATGGTGCGGAACTTGAAAATGCGGAAGTCGCGATTGTGTTGTCCCACACGCACCTGTCTGTAGAATACCGGTCCGCGGGTGTCCAGCTTAACCGCGACGGCGATGGCCAAAAGCAGCGGGGAGAGCAGTATAAGCCCTATGGCGCTGGCCAGTATGTCGAAAAGGCGTTTCATCGTTCCTGATGGTTGTTATTTGCTTTTTATGTCGAGGGCATCGCGTATGCCGTTGCCGAGGAGCATAAACGCGAGTACTATAACCATAATGGCCGCTCCCGGCAGAAGTGCGAGATAGGCGTTGTCGAGCAGTATATAGCCGTAGTTCTCTTTCACCATGGCCCCCCACGACGGGGTGGGCGGCTGCACTCCGATGCCGAGAAACGAAAGTCCGGCTTCGAGCAGTATTGCCGAGGCGAAGTTCGATGCGGCTATCACTATCACGCTGCCCGCTATGTTGGGAAGTATATGGCGGAAAATGGTGCGGAATGTGGAGTAGCCGAGTGCGCGCGTGGCCTCTACAAACTCTTTCTCTTTTATGGAGAACACCTGTCCGCGCACAACACGCGCGATGTCTACCCACATTGTCAATCCCACGGCTACGAACACCTGCCAAAACCCTTTTCCGAGTGCAAAAGTTATGGCTATGACGAGCAGGACGGTCGGTATAGACCAGACCACGTTGATGAGCCACATTATCAGGTTGTCGACCCATCGTCCGTAGTAGGCGGCGATGGCACCAAGCGTGATTCCTATGAGCAGAGCGATGGCGATGGCGATAAAGCCCACCGAGAGGCTTACGCGGCTTCCTATCATGATTTGGCTGAGCAGGTCGCGCCCGTAGGAGTCGGTGCCGAGAACGAACGTGCGTTTTGCAATTTTCACCACATCTTTCTTATGGCATACATGCTGTTCGCTGTCGTTTGGGGTCGAGCCGGTGTATGTCTCATAGCGCAGGCTGTCGCCGAAGTATTCGAAAGAATAGACTGGTATTGCGGTGTATTCAAGCGGTTGGCCTGAAATCATCCGGCTAAACAGGTTGCGTCGCTCCACGGTGTTGTCGGGTGTGCGAAGGCATACGAATGTGGCTTTTGAAAAAGGTTTCTGTGTGGCTAATTCGAGATACTGCTGGTTGCAGTCGGGTGTGTGGTCGGGCGTGATAAGATAACCGAGTATGGCAACCAGCGCGAAAAGAAGTATTACAAACAGACTTGCTACCGCAAGCCTGTTGCGTTTGAACCGTTGCCAAGCCAGTCCTGACGGCGATATAGGTTCACCCTCGGTCTGCCGCCGCAGGAAATTACGGTGTTTTTTGCTGAATATGTCGTGTAGGCGCAAAACGTAATGAAAGTTGAAGGTGTTTTTCGGTTCTGTAACCTATGGTTTGCCTTGTGAGGCAAACCGATGCGGAATCATCACATAAGTCCCAATTCGAGTTTTACTTCGTCCGAGAGGTTGTTGAAATCCCATGGCGGATCGAATGTGAGCTCGACATCCACTGACTTTATTCCGTTGATGCATTCGGTCATCTGGCGCACTTCCTGAAACATATACTCGGCTTCGGGGCAGTCGGGTGCAGTCATTGTCATAAGTATTTTGAGGTTAAATTCGTCGTCGATGTCAATCTTGTAGATTAATCCCAAATCGTAGATGTTGACCGGTATCTCTGGGTCGTATATGTTTTTCAAGGCGTTGACCACAGCGCTGTGCAGCGTTTCTTTGGTGGGTTTGGGTTCTTCCATTTTAATTTGATTTCAAAGATGAGACAGTATATGTTGCGGTCGGCGGGGCTCACTGTTGTGCATTTTTCAGCGAGAAGGCCAGCGCATACATCTTGATTTGTTTCAGCATTGCGGTGAGACCGTTTGAGCGTGTGGGCGAAAGATGTTCTTTCAGACCGATTTGGTCGATAAACACAGGTTCGTTGGCCAGAATGTCTTGTGGCGTTTGCCCGTTGTAAACGCGTATAAGCAGTGAGATGATACCTTTTGTTATTACTGCGTCGCTGTCGGCTTTGAAGAACACTTTGCCGTCGTGGTAGTCACAGCTTACCCACACCCTCGACTGGCATCCTTTGATGAGGTTGGTGTCGGTTTTGTCCTTCTCGTCTATGGCCGGACACTCTTTTCCCAGGTCGATAATGTAGGCGTATCGATCTATCCACTCGTCGAAGTTGGCGAATTCGTCAATTATCTGCTGTTCGATTTCTTGGATTGTCATAATATTTGAATGATAAGATTGAGTTGATGTTATTTTGGCGCGATTTTCACAAGGTATGCGGCGGCTATGCCGAAAACCAGTTGTGGCAGCAATACCGCCCAGAAAGGCGGCAGGTTGCCGTTGATTGCGAAAACGGTGGTGATTTTCATAAACACGATGAAGGCGAATGCTATGGATATGCCGATGGCGAGGTGCAGGCCAATGCCGCCCCGTGTCTTGCGCGACGACACGGCCACACCGATAAAGGTCATGACTATTATGGCCAACGGATTGAGTATGCGCTGCCACAGTTCAATCGACGATGTTATCACTGTCGACGAACCGCGCAACCGCTCTTCTTGGATGTATCTGTATAGCTGCGGTGTGTTCATCACCTCTATCTGTTTCGACGAGTGTTTGAAGTCGTTTGGACTCAGTGGCAACGATTCTGTTGTTATGGGTTTGTAGTCAAGTTTTTCGCGTCCGTGATCGATGGTGCGTATATGGAACTTCTCGCACTGCCATTTCCCCGACAGCGAGTCGTAAATCATGCGGTCGCTCTCGATACGCCGGCAGATGGATTGATTGCTGTCGAGCACGTCTATACACACAAATCCTACGCTTTGTGATGTTGTGTTGTACGAGCTGGCGTATACAAGCGTGTTTTCGTTCTGCTTGAAATGCATGCTGTTGTACTGGCTTCGCTTATAGGTTCTGATATATGTGTTTTCGAACTCCATAAGGTATTGGTTGCTCCATGGTATTATGAAGTTGCTCATCACTATCACCAGCAGGGCAACCAATATCGAGCCGTGCAGGTATGGCTGAAGCAGCCGCCGGTAGCTCAGTCCGCTTCCCAAAATGGCTATTATCTCTGTGTTCCCTGCCATCTTCGACGTGAAGAATATCACCGAAATAAAGATGAACAGCGGGCTGTAGAGGTTAATGAAACCGGGTATGAAATTCAGATAGTATTGGAACACTATTTTGTTCAGCGGCGCGTTGTTTCGCAGAAAATCGTCCAGTTTCTCCGAGATGTCGATAGTGATCACGATGACTATTATCAGAGCCATGGCCAAAAGGAACGTCTTCAGATATTTCGTCAGAATATATCTGTCGATCAGCTTGTAGCCCTGCGTGTATTGTGCCATCTTGCTCAAACCTGTTGAAGTTGCAGCTTGCAAAAATAGGGACTCCCGTACAGTCGTTAGAGAGTCCCTTCTGTTGTCATCGTGATTTATAGGCCACTATAAGCTTATTCCCATAAGTTTCTGAAAAGCGGTGAGCGACTGCAGCACATTGGTTTTCACGTGTATGAACTCGTCAACTCCGTAGCCCTTGTAGGTCTCAATCTGTTCTTTCGGGTAGCCTGCGAGCACTATGCTTTTCACTTTTCCTTTCAGTCCTTGGCATACGGTTTCCGCTATTTCGGCATACTCGTCGTCGCTCGAACACATAACCACAATCTCGGCCTTGGATTCGAGTGCTGCCTTTACGCCTTCGTCCGCGCTCTTGAAGCCCGGATTGTCTATAATCTGGTAGCCGGCCACGCCGAAGAAGTTTGTGGCGAATCCCGAGCGGGCTTTCCGCATAGCCAGATTGCCATAGGTCAGCAGGAACACTTTCGGCTTTTTGCCCGATTTTTCGGTTGCCAGCCGCAGGTGTTCGAATGGCTCGGCTCCGCGATACTGGCGCAGCTTCTTGATTGGGCCATCCGATGCCTGACACTGGCAGCAGTCCGACGACGTGATTTTGTCGCCCATGCTCTCGGTCAGGTTCGGGTATTGGTTAGTGCCCAATATCGTGGTTTTGCGTGTGGCTATGTCCATATCGCGCTGGGCGGCAATCTTCTCCACCTCGTTTTGGACATATCCTTCTGTTATTGCTTTGCCGAATCCGCCCTTTCCCTCTACGGTCAGAAACAGTTCCCAAGCGTATTGGGCTATCGAGTTTGTCAGGTTCTCTATGTAATAGCTGCCTGCTGCGGGGTCGACAATCTTGTCCAGATACGACTCCTCTTTGAGCAGGATTTGCTGGTTTCGGGCTATGCGGTAGCCGAATTCGTCGGCTTCCTTGTATGTGGTGTCGAAAGGAGCCACACTTATCGAGTCGGCACCTGCTATTGCAGCCGACATGGTTTCCGTGGTCGTCCTCAGCATATTCACATACGGGTCGTATATTGACTTGTTCCAGCGGCTCGACGAGGTATGGATAAACACTTTGTAGGCGCAGTCGCAGCCGGGTTTATACTGTTCCACTATCTTGCTCCACAGCAGTCGGGCCGCCCTGATTTTTGCGATCTCCATAAAATAGGTGCTTCCGGTTGCAAACGAGAACACCATTCGTTTTGCGACATCTTCAACGCGGTGTCCTTTGTCGGTCAGATGTGCCATAAGGTCGTTGGCTGCCGACAGGGTGAATCCAAGCTCCTGTACTATGTTGCTTCCGGCGTTGTGTATCACGTTGCCGTTTATGGTAAACACCTTGAAATTCGGCAGATTATCCTTTGCATAAGCCAGCAGCTCCGAGGCAGCGTTGTAGTCGCCTTCCTCGCCGCGATGAAAGTCGCCGTGCGTCAGTGCATAGCGGTACATGTCGAAGTTGCAGCTCCCTTCAAGTTTCTCGGTTTCGAAGCCGTTTTTTTTCGCCACAACCGCGAAAAGCTGCAGGGTTTTCACATAGTTGTCCGAGCAGTTGAAGTTAATTTTTATGGCATCCACGTATATTCCTTTCAGCAGGGTTTCCATGTCAGCCTCTGTTGCGACGTTTTTCATGCAGAATGCCAGCGAGGTTGCTCCCCTCTTCAATGCTTCCAATGCCACTGCGTTGGCTTTGGCTGGGTCTTTCTCGGTGATGTCCTGCCGTATGTCCCACACGTTATTGTCGGTGTGTTTGCCGCGTGTGTAGGGTATCTGTCCGGGGTTTGAGTCCAGATATTCAAGGTTCTGCAAGTCTTCGGCCCTGTAGTAGGGTTTCACCTTGAACCCTTCTATCGTTTTCCAGACAAGTTTTTTCTCATAGTCAGCCCCCTTCAGGTCTTTGTTGATTACTTCCTCCCACTGTTCGGTGCTCACAGGCGGGAATTCGCTGAACAATTTATTGTCTTCCATAAGGTTATATGTTATATAAGTTGTGTGTGTAGGTCGCAAAGATACAAATTTGGCACAATATTTCAGCGACTAAAGCGTAATTTATTTGACAATCTGGCCGAAATGAACGAAAACAATACTACTTCGAAAAGCATAGTGCTTCTTGCGATGCTGCTGGGTCTGTTGCTCGGTTTGGTTATAAGTGGCGAGAATGGCAACGGGTCGCGTCTGTTTGGCAACGACAGTGGCAATACCTCCACCGTGGGTGAGATATATGATTTGATAGGAGAGAAGTATGTCGACAAGCTCGATGCCGACAGCCTGACCGACATGCTGGTCAACGGCATGCTGGCCACACTCGACCCTCACAGTCATTATTTGTCGGTAAAGGAACTCGCGAGGCAACAGGAGGAGATTCGCGGCGGTTTCGACGGCATTGGGGTTGTTTTGCGCTATCGCGGCGACACGGTTTGGGTTGGCACTGTGATGGCTGGTGGTCCGGCCCACAGGGCTGGCCTGCATCCCGGCGACCGTATAATCGCTGTTGACGGCGATACGGTGTCGGGTGTCAAAATGTCGGGCGATGATGTGGTCAGTCGCATTCGCGGTGCCAAGGGTTCGAAGGTAAGGCTGTCGCTTTTGCGCGGCTCGGACAACAGTCCGCTGTCCGTATCTGTGGTTCGAGGCTCTATAGCCATGCCGAGTATACCATACAGCGGCATGCTCGACAAGCGCACTGGATACATCAAACTTGTGCGTTTTGGCGAAACCACATACCGTGAGTTTCACTATGCCCTTGCCGAATTGAAGGCTAAGGGTATGGAAAAACTGATTCTCGACCTGCGCGGCAACGGCGGTGGTTTGCTCGACGCGGCTATCAACATTGCCAACGATCTTTTGCCCCATGGCAGCCTTATCGTTTACACCGAGGGGGCACGCCAGCGCCGAAACGACACTCGTGCTCGCGGCAAGGCATTCTACGAGGGCGATTTGGTGGTTATGATTGACGAGATTTCGGCCTCGGCCAGCGAGGTGGTGGCTGGCGCCCTACAGGACAACGACCGCGCTGTCGTCGTCGGTCGCCGCACCTTCGGCAAAGGCCTGGTGCAGGGCGAATACGACCTCTCCGACGGTTCGTCGGTGCTCCTCACCATAGCCCGCTACTACACCCCCTCGGGGCGCTGCATACAGCGTTCCTACGCCGATGGCACCGAGGAGTACTATCGTGACTATTTCGACCAACTTGTCGGCGAGGCCTATGCCGACAGCATGACTGTGGCAATCCTCGACACTACGCCCTACTACACCGTCGGCGGACGCACCGTCTACGGTGGCGGTGGCATCGCTCCCGATGTGCCGCTGGCATACCTCAAAGACAGTGCTTTCGTCTACTACAACCGCCTCAACAGCCTCGGATTGGTCAACCGTGTCGCTTTCGATTATGTCCGCCAGCATGCCGATACGATACTCGCCTGCTACCCAGATGCCGATGCCTTCCGCCAGGGCTTCACGCCCGACGAGGCCATGCTCCGCTCGCTTGTCGCCGAGGGCGAACGCTGCGGTTTGCCACGCAACAACTACAGCCTCTCTTCGCGCCATTCCTACTATATTGCCATGCTCAAGGTCAATATCGGGCTCTCCCTATATGGCGAGCGTGGCTTCTACGACTCATATATCGCTTTCGACGATGACTTGCAGCGCGTACTGACCTTGTTGAAACAAAAGAAACTACATATATGAAACGCACGTTCCTTCTTGTACTGGTGCTGGCAGCCATGCTCCCGACCCATGCCCAGAAGACATCCATCTCGGGTTCCCTTCTCGGTGTCGCCGACAAACTCGTCGTCAGCGAGCTGCGCGGCGGCAAGCTGGTGCCCGTCGACACCGTCGCCACCGATGTCCGAGGGCACTACAGGATAGAACGGTCCACGGCCGACGAGCTCTTTTTCACCATCAGTCTGGTGCCCATCCATGTCATCCTTTTGCCTCGCGAGCAGGTCACCGCCAATATCCGCTATAACATCGACATCGGCATGCTGCAACTGTCTGATGTCAAAGGCTCGGAGAATATGAAGATGTACCAGCAGTACACCGACCTCGCTGCCAGTGTCGCCGCCGACCCGTCGTTGCAGCCCACGATGCCTGCTGCCATGGAGAGCCTCATCCGCCAGTACAGCACAGAGCTTATGAGCGCTTTCTTGGTGACATATTTCGAGTCGGCCTTCGACCAATACTACGACCTCTACCGCACCGTGCGCGACGGCACCAAGCCACGCTAC
>CAJONE010000011.1 GCA_905235855.1 uncultured Bacteroidales bacterium | reverse complement strand
GGGCTTGCCTTCAAGTATTTTCAGGAAGAAGCAGTGGATATCGCCGTCATCGAAGTAGGGCTTGGCGGACGCTTGGACTGCACCAACATCATCAACCCCATGCTGTCCGTCATCACCAATATCAGCTTCGACCACACACAATTTCTGGGCAACACCCTGCCACAAATTGCGACAGAGAAGGCTGGCATCATAAAGAACAACACACCGGTGGTCGTAGGAGAGACTTCCGGAAACAAGGACGTAAAGGATGTGTTTACACACAAAGCCCTGGAAACCAAATCAAAGATAGTTTTTGCTGATGAATTGAATGAAGTGATTTCCTGCGCACCTACAGACGACGGAGGACGTCTCTATGAGACACGAAACCATGGGAAAATCGTTGGTGACTTAGGAGGAGATTATCAGGAAAAGAACATGGCGACGGTGCTGGCCGCCTGCAGGCAGTTGGAGGCACAGGGCATTGTGCGCGACAGGGAGAGCGTGGTCCATGGTGTGGCCCACGTGGTGGAAGAGACTGGTCTGATGGGCCGTTGGCAGCAGGTGCACACACGTCCCACCGTGGTGTGCGACACCGGCCACAACGTGGGCGGATGGATGTATCTGTGTCCGCAGATAGAAGCGCGGCCCTGCGACAAGCTCCGCATCGTGTTCGGCATGGTGAACGACAAAGACATCCACACGGTGATGCGTATGCTGCCCAAACACGCCATCTATTATTTCACGCAAGCCACGTCGAAACGTGCCGTTCCTGCCGACGAGGTGGCCCGCATCGGTGCCGAATGCCAGCTGAACGGCCATGCCTACCCCACTGTGGCAGAGGCCTATCATGCCGCCCTGCACGACGCCGGGAGCGACGACTTTGTCTTCGTGGGAGGAAGCAGTTATGTGGTGGCCGACCTGCTGCCCCTTATAAAATAACCATTTTTAACATTTTCTATAAAATGATTTTACCGTAATACATTTGCTATTACGGTTTTTTTTTGTTTACTTTGCAGAAACTTTTTGACTGTTTTAAGCGAAGGCGTTTTTTCAATTTCAACTTGCGCTTTTGACATAAGTAATACCATCATTAACAACCATTTTTAGGATGAACAAATCGGAAACAGAAAATCTTTGTGGTCTGCGAAAGGAAGATTTCCAGACCACTATCAACGGCAAGCAGACCGATCTTTTTATTCTGAAGAACAGTCTGGGCAATGAAGTAGCCATCACCAATTACGGAGGCGCCATTGTCGCCATCATGGTACCTGACCGCAACGGCAACTATGCCAACGTGATACAAGGACATGACAACATTCAAGACGTAATCAATTCACCCGAGCCATTTTTGTCGACACTGATAGGCCGTTACGGCAACCGTATCTGCCGCGGACAGTTCCGTCTGCGCGGCAAAGACTATCAGCTGGCCATCAACAACGGCCCCAACGCCCTGCACGGCGGTCCCAAGGGTTTCCACGCCCGCGTATGGGATGCCCAGCAGATGAACGACCAGGCCCTGGTGCTGGAACTCGTGTCGGCATACGGCGAGGAAGGCTACACCGGTGAGCTGAAAGTGACGGTGGTGTATACCTTCACCAACGAGAACGAGCTGATGATAGAATATCTTGCCACCACGAACAAGATGACCATCATCAACCTCACCAGCCACGGATTCTTCAGTCTGGCGGGCATTGCCAACCCCACCCCCACCATCGAGGATTTGGAGTGCGAGATCAATGCCGACTACTACATTCCCATCGACGAGAACTCCATTCCCACCGGTGAGATACGTTTCGTGAAAGACACCCCGTTCGACTTCCGCACGGCCAAGCCGATAGGCCGCGACATAGCCCTGCCTCACCCGCAACTGATTTTGGGCTGTGGCTACGATCACAACTATGTGCTCAACCGGCCATCGCTCGACCACCTGTCGGCAACACTTTCGTCGCCCATTAGTGGCATAGCGATGGATGTTTACACCACGGCACCGGGTATGCAACTCTATACAGGTAACTTTCTCGACGGAGTGGCCGGAAAGGAAGGCAAACGATATGGCAGAAGAAGTGCCGTATGTCTCGAGACACAGCAATATCCTGACTCGCCAAACCACAGCTGGCCCGAAAGCAAGGGATACCTCTATCCCAATCGTCCTTTCGAGAGTACCACTGTCTTTAGATTTCGTGACATTTAACTTCAAAACCATAAATCATGATTAATCTCAGCGTACTTGTTGAAGATTTCGAGAAGCGGTTCGGCAAAAACCACAGGGCATTTTTTGCTCCAGGGCGTATAAACTTGATAGGCGAGCACACCGACTACAACGGAGGCTACGTGTTTCCAGGAGCCATAGAGCAGGGCATCACCGCAGTGATACAGTCAAACGGCACTCATCTTGTAAACCTCTATGCTCACGACCTTGGAATAGGATGCACATTCGACATCCGAGACAAGGAGCTTCATGCCGACAGCAACTTCAGATATGTATTCGGTGTGATACGAGAACTCGACAAACGCCGTGTGGAGCTCGACGGTTTCGATGCAGTATATGGCGGTGATGTGCCTCTGGGAGCCGGCATGAGCTCTTCGGCTGCACTGGAATGCTGCTTTGCCATCGCGCTATGCAACATCTTTCACTGCAAGTTGTCCAATTCCATAGATTTGGCTCGCGTAGGGCAGGCCGCCGAGCATAACTATGTTGGAGTGAAATGCGGTATCATGGATCAGTTCGCCTCTATATTCGGACGCGCCAACGCCCTTGTGAGATACGACTGCCATACGGAAGAGTACGAATATTTTCCATGGAACCCCGACGGTTACCGCCTGGTGCTGGTGAACAGCTGTGTGAAACACACACTTGTTGGCTCGCCATACAACGACCGCAGAGCCTCGTGTGAGCGTGTGGCAAAGACTGCCAAGGTTTCGTCTCTGCGAGAATGCACATGGGACAAACTCGAAGCGGTACACCACAAGCTTACCGACGAGGACTATAGGCGTGCACGCTATGTATTGGGCGAGCTGGACAGGGTTCTGGAGGTGAGCGCAGCACTGGAGCAAGGCGACTATGAAACAGTTGGACGACAGATGTATCTTACCCATGAGGGGCTCAGTCGCGACTACGAAGTGAGCTGCGAAGAGTTGGACTTTCTTGTGTCCGAGGCGAAGCGGCTTGGCGTGACGGGCAGTCGACTGATGGGTGGCGGTTTTGGTGGATGCACGATAAACCTTGTTCAGGACGAAATATACGATCGATTCACAGGTGAGGTGCAGAAGTCCTATCACGCAAAGTTCCACCGTTCTTGCCAACTCATACCGGTTGTAATCTCCGACGGCGCAAGGCACATCGACGTGCAATAGGTTTGAGATATCCTGTGTCGTGGCGGCTGTTTTAATATTAGAAGAAAAGAAAGCTCGCGCAATACCTATGACTGCATGTCGTTGATGAGGCGGCAAAAGACCTCTGAAAAAATAGCTTTCAGACTGTTACAAAAAAAAATACAAAAAAATATTGTATATTTGCATAGTTACATAGTAATGTGTGACTGTGTAATTTGTTTGTTATAAGTGAATTATAATATGAAGTTAATGAATTTGCTTTCCGGTTTGCGTTATATGTTTTCAAGGCTTGGAGCTTGTGCTGTTGCAGGTGTTGTGGCCATTGTGATGCCCGTTGTCGTAAAAGCTCAAGATGTAAGCACCGACACATTGATGAAGCACATCATCGAGCTGTCGTCTGAACGCTACGAAGGGCGTCAGGCCGGCACGTGGGGGTACAATGCTGCGGTGAAATACTGTGTCGATGTGCTCCGCTCATACGGTGTGGAACCCGCTGGTGAAAACGGTGGCTGGCTGCAAGAATTCGATGTGGAGTGTAATGAAATCGACAATTGCACATTCAACACCTATCTGCCAGGCACAAAAGGACATGTGACATACTCTTTGGGGCGAGATTTCTCGTGTGCTGCAATGACCGGACGCGGCTATGCCGACGCTAATGTGGTTTTTTGTGGCTATGGCATCGATGCGTCCGCCTATGACGATTATGCGGATGTGGATGCCAGAGGCAAGGTTGTCGTCGTGGCAAGCGGAGTACCGAATTTCCTACCAAGCGAAATCACCGATCGCTATGCCACATTGCGTGACAAAGCCCGCGTTGCAAAAAAACATGGTGCGGTGGCTCTTGTTTCTGTCAACATGTCGAAGACTTGTGCCGATTTCGAGGTGCAGTGTCGTGGCTATAACGGCGAACTCCCGCACTTGGCCACTTTCCCGATAATCCAACCGACAAAGTATTGTGCAGAAGCGCTTTTCCGTGGCGAGGAAATGCCTATTGATGAGGCTCTTGCCAAGATACAGGACGACCACAAGCCACATTCGTTCGCTTTCAACAAAAAGTTCGAAATAGAAACCAATGCCAAATACCGTGCCGCTGCCAAAACCTGCAATATCGTCGGCATTATGCACGGAACAAGCAAGAAAGTGAAACGCGAATATATTGTTGTTGGTGCGCATCTCGACCATGTGGGACGTCAAGGTGAAACTTGTTTCTACCCGGGAGCCGACGACGATGCATCATCTGTAGCGGCTCTCCTCGAAACTGCCCGTTTGATATCCGATCTGCCTGCCGACAAGAAACCGGCACGTAGTGTGGTTTTTGTCATTTTCTCGGGTTCCGAGCAGCTCGACAAGGGTACCTACGAATTTATCGACCATTTCCGCTATCAGGGACGCATCGAAGCTTTTCTCAGCATTGACTGTATAGGCTCTGGCGACAGCATCGATGTGCGCGGCAACGCTCGTTATCCGAATCTTTGGGGCATAGCGTGCCACAACGACTCGCTCTATACTCATGCTGTCGGACGTTCAAAGAAAACCATAAAGGTCTATGCCACAGAGGAGGAACTCGCCGAACGGGCCAGACTGAAAAAACTGGAAGAAAAAGAGGCTGCAAAAGATCCAAAAAAGGCAAAGGCATTGAAAAAACAGAAACCGACGGGTAATGAGCGATTCTCCGAGCAGGTGGTCGAAGGATTCCAAACTATGCCTACTGGTGACGCGTTGGCATTCCAACCGCTCGAAATCCCATCGCTTGTGTTCACAACATTCAATGGCAAACAGCATGAACATACGCCGTACGATATTGCTGAAAATATCAATCGTGAAACCTTAACCAAGGCCACTTCGTTGGTTTACCACACGCTTTGCGACTTGTTGCGAGGCTATTATCAGGGGCGTTCGTTCGAGTCGAAACTGCAGGTTTACGGTCCAATAATCGACAATTGATACGTCTGCTTGTCCCGTTACAGCCACTTAATCACCAATTTCATCTTCATATCTTCAATTTGTTCCATGTGGACTCTCTTTAAGAAAGAACTTTCCGGTTTTTTTTCGTCAATTGTAGGCTATCTCGCCATTATAGTCTTTCTGGTTCTTGTGGGCTTGATGTTGTGGATATTTAGCTCGCCGTTTAATATTCTCGACGACGGATATTCGACTATGGATGGCTTTTTCTATATCGCGCCATTCCTCTACCTGTTCCTTATACCGGCTATCACGATGCGCATGTTTGCGGAGGAGAAACGAGGTGGCACGATGGAATTTCTGCTTACCAAACCTATAAGCGATACGGGAATTGTCTGCTCAAAGTTTCTGGCAGGTCTTACTCTGGTGGCAATTTCTCTCTTGCCGACACTGACTGTCTATTTCACAGTTTATGCACTTGGTGACCCAGTGGGCAATATTGACACTGGAAGCGTTTGGGGTTCCTACCTCGGCCTGTTGTTTCTTGGCGGCGCTTTTGTTGGCATCGGCTTATTTTCCAGTGTCATAACCAACAATCAGATTGTCTCTTTTATTGTGGCGGCGGTGCTCTCGGTGTTCATGTATATTGGTTTTGAAGGTATATACCAAATAGGCATCTTGGGCAAAGCAGACCTTTTTGTAAGGTCTATCGGCATGCGCTACCACTACGAATCCATCAGCCGTGGTGTTGTCGACTCCCGCGACTTGTTATACTACCTCAGCGTTATTGCCATAACCGTCATGGCTACTCGTATGGTGTTGCAAAGCCGCAATTGGAATAAAGCAAAACACTCAAAGGACAGTCGCAGGCGCCAAAGCTGGTTTGAGTTTGGTATTGCCATACTTGTTGTGATATTCATTAATGTTATAGGCTCTTTTTTGTTTGGACGCCTTGACCTTACCGACGACCATCGCTATTCGTTGTCGAAGCCAACAAAGGAGTTGCTTAGGAACGTCGACGAACCTATACTGTTTCGTGTTTACCTTGACGGAGACGAAATGCCAGCCGAATTCAAACGCCTTCGTAACGAAACCAAGGAAATGCTCAATCAGTTCCGTGCCTATAACCGTAATGTGGACTACGAGTTCGTAAATCCAGCCGGTTTGGCAACCGACCAGGAACGCAAAGAACTTTACAAGGAATTGATGTCGCACGACATACAGCCTTCAACCGTTAGCAAGCGCACTAGCAATGGTGTATCGCAGATGGTTCTCATTCCAGCAGCCGAGATTACATACAAAGGCAACAAGGCCTACGTGCAGCTTCTTCAAAGCCAACAATATGTGTCTGAAGTCGACGAGGTGAACAATTCTATCCAAAATCTCGAATACCAGCTCTCAAATGTCATTCGCACACTTTCCCGTTCCAGAAAGCCCGTGGTTGCTTTCACAATGGGACATGGCGAACTGCCCATGCCTAATCTCTTTGAGATACAACGTTCGCTATACGAGAACTATACCCTCGATACTGTTACTCTCAACGAAAATGTCAATGCTCTTCGCATCGTCTCACGTAATGCCGATTCGAGCTACTCGTTCCAGCCAAAATATGATGTCCTTGTGGTTGCTAAACCCACAAAACCTTTTTCAGACAAGGATCTTTTCGTTCTCGACCAGTTTGTCATGTATGGTGGCAAGGTGCTTTGGCTTGTCGATGCCATGGATGCTGATATGGACAGTCTTGCCGTCAATCCGCAGGCCGTGTCCGCTCGTCTTCCGCTTGGCCTCGACGAACTATTCTATGCCTATGGAGTCAGAATAAATGCGGATCTTGTCATGGATATCCGTTGCCGTCCTATACCGATGGTTGTCGGACAAGTAGGCGACCGCCCGCAATATAATTTCACACCGTGGTTCTACTTTCCCGATCTAATTGCAATCTCCGAACACCCCATTGTGCGCAACCTCGATATTATAAAAAGCGACTTTGTGAGTTCTATCCAATTGCTCGAAAATTCGGACGACATTTCAAAGACAGTGCTGCTTGCCACTTCCGAATATTCACGTGTGAAAAATGCACCTGTGGTTATAGATCTCAACGAGGCTCGCCAGGAACCCGACCAACGCCTATTCAATCGCAAAAACCTTCCCGTGGCGGTGCTTTTGCAAGGCTCGTTCCGCTCCATGTGGGTACACCGCTTGCCCGAGGGGTTCACACGTCTCCCCGAAATCGGATTCCGCGACACCAGCATCGCCACAAAGATGATTGTCGTCTCGGACGGCGACATCATAAAGAACCGCTACAACCGTAATGACGGCACCACCTACCCGCTTGGCTACGACAGCTACACCAACACCATGTACGCCAACAAGGAGTTTGTCCTCAACTCCATCAACTACCTCGCCGGCAACGACGATGCTATGGCCTCGCGTGGCAAGAGTGTGCAGCTTCGCAAACTTGATGTTGTGAAATCCAAGAGGTCCGCAACGGCTGTCAAGATTGTCAACATTGTTGTTCCGGTTGCTATTGTTGTAGTGGCAGGTGTGATAATCTATTTCATACGTCGCCGCAAATACATCAAACGGAAAGAAAAATGACAAATTACATGCGATAAAGATATACGACTTTGTTGGCTATACAGAACAATCTTTTATCATGAAGAAAAAAAACAGAATAATACTTTTTGCGACCGTATCCCTCGGCCTTGTGGCTTTGCTTTTTGTGCTGCTGCTCGGCCACCGCTCTACTCTTGACGATTTCGCTGTCAAGAACCCGGAAACCATAACACGCATCTTTATGGCCGATAACAGGCAGCATCGCGTGTTGCTCACTCATAACCTTGAAAATCCATCCGACTCGGCGTGGATGGTCGACGAAAAGTATTACGCCAGCGCACCGATGATTGATATGCTTGTCAGCACTCTCTCTGGCATGCGCATACGTGAGAAAGTGAACCGCGCAGCCTTACCCAATGTTGTGAGAGATCTCTCTACCAACAACGTCAAGGTTGAAGTATACCAAAAGGTTTATGCCATTGACTGGTTTAAGGGAAAGTTACGTCTTTTTCCGCACGAGAAAAAAACCGTTACCTATTATGTGGGACATGAAACGCGAGACATGATGGGGTCATATATCTTGCGTGAAGGCGACAAGGAGCCATACGTTATCTATAAGCCGGGATTGAGGGGTATCGTGAACACCCGATTCATCGCCGACCCTATACCGTGGCGCAGTCATAGGATAACTAATCTGGATGTGAAAAATATTGATCGTGTGCAGCTTGACATTATGTCCGCTCCTGACCAGTCTTATGCCGTGGTGCGTGATGGAGACGGATTCTGTCTTGAGTGTGGCAATCCTCTTACGCGTGCCGCAGGATTCGATACAGCACGGGTAGCCCAAATGCTCTCCTCGTTTACAAATCTGAATTTCGACGAATACGCTGTGGCTGTTCCTAAGGTCGAGGTTGACAGTGTCTTTTCCAAAAAGCCCAAGACTGTGATTTCTGTGACTGACCGTTTCGGCAACTGCCGTGAAATCAAGACCTATGTAAAGTACTCCAATCCTGACGACATCAAGGCAATGCCCGATACTGCAATGTATCAGGTGTTTGACCTTAACCGCTTGTATGCAATAATTGACTCGAAGGACACGGTGCTGATTCAGTATTACGTATTCGATAACATTCTCCAGCCCGCTGACTTCTTCCTCGGAAAGGAACGCTATCATGTTGCTCTATAACCCTTTTCATTTTTTACTTTCAAACACTCCGAATCCTTGAAAAAACCTCTCATTCTCATTACCAACGACGACGGTTTTGCATCGAAGGGGCTGCGTGTACTTGACGAGATTGCACAGGAATTCGGTGATGTTGTCGTTATGGCTCCGGAATGCAACTCATCGGGTATGGGGCATTCCATCACCACCAATCGTCCGTTGCGTGTCCGTACCATAAAACTGTCCGATGGCTTGCAGGTTTTCGCTTGTGACGGAACTCCTGTCGACTGCGTGAAACTGGCTACCGAATATTTCTGTCCTCGCCGACCAGATATCGTGCTTTCTGGCATCAACCACGGAAGCAATTCTTCGGTCAACGTTATATACAGTGGAACAATGGGTGCTGTGGTCGAGGCCACCATTAATGGATTTGACGCTGTGGGTTTCTCCATGCTAAACCACAGTGATGATGCCGATTTTGCAGCCTGTATTCCTTATATACGGCATATCATAGGTAAGGTAATAGAAAAAGGTCTCCCTGCCAACGTGTCTCTTAATGTCAATTTTCCTTATTTGCCGGATTCCCATATGAAAGGCATTCGCGTTTGCCGTGAGGCCAGGGCACGTTGGGCCGACAGCTTTGAAAAGCGCAGCGACCCCAATGGACGTCCATATTACTGGCTAACGGGCAACTTTGTGTGCGACGATGCTGTCGATGGCACTGACGAATGGGCTCTTGCCAATGGCTTCGTTTCGGTCGTGCCTATCCATCCCGACTACACTCGCTATGATGCTATCCCCGAAGTAAACAACATGCTTTGTGGATAGCCATATTATCTAAGTATGAAATATTTCAAACAGAACAAATATTTAACGGGATTTCTTGCCGAACTTCTGTCAGTAATTATGGGTGCGGTGCTGTTGCTTGCGTTGCTTCTGATTCTTTCGATTTCTCCTGTTGATCGTGTTCGCTGGTTCGGTATCGCTTTTGTTCCTGGCATATTTGTTCTCCGAGCCTATGCAAGGGGAAAAAACTACCCCAAATCCACAAAAGCCTCTGCCACTACTCTATTCTTCACTTTCATATCCTTTATTGTCATTCTTGCATATAAAGGACAGCTTTTTTGATGTTATTCTGATTAACCGTAAAATAACAATCTTTTGAAATACTATATCATAGCTGGCGAGTCGTCGGGCGATCTTCATGGATCGAACCTTATGAAGGCCATCCTTCTCCACGACAAAAATGCTGTGATACGCTTTTGGGGCGGCGATGCAATGACCTCTGTCGGCGGATTTCGTGTACGACATATTCGAGACCTTTCGTTTATGGGATTTGTTGAGGTTGCCTGTCACCTGCGTCAGGTGTTGGGTAATTTAAGGTTCTGCAAGAAGGATATTGTCAGTTTTTGTCCTGACGCCATAATCTATATCGACTTTCCAGGCTTTAATCTGCGCATTGCAAAATTTGCCCACGAGAGAGGGTTCAGGAATTTCTACTATATATCGCCCCAGCTTTGGGCTTGGAAGAAGGGTCGTATCCGGCAGATGCGACACACCATTGACCGTCTATTCTGCATACTCCCTTTTGAAGCAGATTTCTACAAAAAAAACAATTTCCCTCAGGCTGTATATGTTGGCCATCCTTTGCTTGATGCAGTAAAGCGGCCGACAGGTGTGTCTGCTGACAGTAAAACCATCGTCCTAATGCCTGGCAGCCGTCGTCAGGAACTCTCTTGCACCATGCCTCGTATGCTTGCTTTGGCTGCACGCCATCCGGAGTACAATTTCGTCATTGCAGGTATGGAGATTCTTGGCGAGGAGTCGTATAATCGCTATGGTGTCTTTCCGTCTAATGTTTCCATAGTCTATAACCGTACATATCAGCTTTTGGCCAAGGCCCACGCTGCCGTGGTATGCTCCGGTACGGCCACACTCGAAACCGCACTCTTCGATGTTCCGCAAGTGGTATGCTATAGTGCAAATCCTATATCTATCGCGATTGCACGTTGGTTTGTCGGCAAACGTGTACGCTTTATTTCATTGGTCAATCTCATTGCCGACCGTGCCATAGTTAGGGAACTGTTGCAACAGGATTTTAACTTACAGACCCTTGAACAGGAGTTCAACCTTATTGCTAATGATCTTTCTTACCGCTCCAAGATGCGTGACGGGTATGCTTATGTGCGTCATCTGCTCGGCGACAATGGTGCCTCCGAGCGCGTGGCAACCGAAATCATCGGTATGTCTGCCCCTTCACGGATTTCTGTACCTCGTTGATAATTTAATATCAAAACAGCCTTGTTCCAACAAATCATCTTTCAGATCGCCATCAAACACTTTCAACTCATATTGCTGCTTCTGTTTTTTGTGTCGACTGCTATGGCCGAAAAGGTAAAGGTGCGTATTTTTTCGCAAAACGCCATCTCTTCGGTTACTGTCTCGTTCGACTTGGGACAGTACAGCGTCTATGCCAACGACACCGTTCTGGTCGAGGCTGCTATCGGCGAGGGTGTTTCAATGACGCTCAAACCCTCAGGAGGCAAGGTCAGCATCTCGTCCGACGGCTATTTCTATGGCTCTTTCAGCAAAGTGAGGTTTATGGCCAACGATACAGCTTGTATACTTTGTCTCAATCCATCTAATGTGAAACAGCGCACTTATGAGGGTGACTTGATTGTTACTGCCACCAAACAAAACACACTGTTGTTAATCAATGATGTGGAATTCGAAACCTACATCGCGGGGGTTGTACAGTCCGAGATATACGGCAACCTTACCGATATATTCCGTGTTCAGGCCATCATTTCGCGCACTTGGGCTATGAAGAACCTGCACAAACACAAGAAAGACGGCTATAATTTCTGTGACCATGTTCACTGCCAGGCCTACCTTAACCGTTGTGTACGGCCAGATATTATGCTCGGCACTATGCAGAGCAGCGGTGTGACGATTGTCGACTCGACAGGCAGCCTTATCGAAACCCCCTTCCACTCCAACAGTGGCGGCCAAACTGCCAACTCCGAGGATGTCTGGCGCAATGCATTGCCCTACCTCCGTTCGGTTGACGACACATTCTCTCTCGCTATGCGACAATCCGATTGGACAAAAACTTTCACCGTAGAAAAATGGCTTGGCTATTTTTCAAAAACTCACAAACTCAACACGTCTAACGATTCTATCAGGTTTCAGCTTCTCTCCTTTGAACAGCCGCGGCGTAGAGCCCGTATACTCGGTGTCCCCCTCACCAAGGTCAGAATGGATCTTCAGCTTAAATCAACTTTTTTTAGCGTCTCCTACGACAGTGTGTCTGGAAAGGTTACTTTGAACGGACATGGCTACGGTCACGGTGTCGGTTTAAGCCAGGAGGGCACCATCCGTATGGCACAGCTCGGCATAGCCTACGACAGTATAATCCGCCACTACTATTCTGGAGCGCTACTTCATTTTAACCACGACTCCCCCAAAAACTATGTCGAAAACTATATCCAGCAGATAGAACAGATAATCGAAGACGACAAGCAGCGAACAACCCAAGTTAAATCAAAGAAAGACGACTGGCTTGGTCGTCTCTTCCGTATCCGCGACCGCGAGGAGCGTGAGGAGGTTTATGACGAGACGAAGCAGGACATTGAGTCCGACTGGCAGTTCAAGTTCGGCGAGACCGACACTACTGACACAATCAAGAATGCAACACCAGCTGAGTGACAAATTTACAGTCCAGAAGCAATTGAAAAATGTTATCATCTGGCTGTAATCATTGCAACCAATCCCAACCCGTTGCATTCTGAATCATGCATACAACGAATAGAACCTGCTAAACTATGCACCAATATAACAACGCCATACACATAGCAAATGTAGGTGAATATAGAACTCCGTAACGCGAGTATCACTCCTATGGCAAGATGATAAGAATAAGCCAACATAACTTTCTATGTCCCGCTCGTACGCTTAAATCAAAAAAATGTTTGAAACATTCTTTAAACTATTGTATGGGCGTTGTCATTTTGTAAGCTAAATTTACACTCTTATGGTTTGCAATGGGAATCTATGATTCCAACCAACTATCATGAGCTTCACCTTTCCAGGGAATCACACTCAACATAATCCATCCAATAACAGGGAAAAGGCATATAATGAAACCACCAATTGCCCCGCATTTACGGTAACGGCCTTCTAATACACCGATTATTAGGCCAAACAACACAGTTACTGCAAGAGAAAGATATACCATAATTTGTAACCCTAATTTGTGTCGGATTCAACATCTTTTACATCTGTGCCATAATGTAGTTTTATCAAACAAAAGCGTGGCACTGTAGCCACTTCCTTGCCTGACGGTCGTGAGAATTACCTTGCAATATAGAAACAGTAAAACAGCCCACGATAGACGCGCGAACCATTACACTTCCTTGCATTGCATTGAAAATTTCTCACGTTTTCAGGCGCAAGTCGGCATAACGCTTCGTGGTTTCCTTTTGAAACCTATTGGAAAGGTAGTAATATTTTTTGAATGAGAGTATATAAAACATTAAAAGCTCACAATCTATAGCAATACAAACTCGTCAGGCAGTACATATCGAAAAGACACCCACATCTCCTCACTCTCTTTAAACAACATATCTTTCGTACAGAACGAAATAAACGCCTGTCCAAGAAAACTTTTGTACTTCTACTTCACTAAAAACAAATTTTTGCTATATTTGCACAACAACTTTGCGTTTGGCAGTTGAATCTACCGAACATATCTTTGAGAATTTCAACGGGATGTTTCATAAAATTGTTGTACTTTTGCAGATACATATTGCTGGCAACCTAATACTACAGATAATGAAAAAGACTTTTATTTTTGTGCTGATGGCATTGCTGTCATGTACGGTGGCTGTGGCACAGGTGAAATGGAACACTATCGAGCAGTCGGCCAAAGTCTCGGCCTCGAACAACCAAAAACTTTTTTTTGTGGATTTCTACACCTCTTGGTGCGGATGGTGCAAAAAAATGGACAAGGAGACCTTCTCGGACAAGGTGGTGGCCAAGATAATGAACAAATATTTCATACCGACCAAGTTCGATGCCGAAGGCGACGCGGCGTTTACATGGAATGGTGTGGATTTCAAGGGTGGGGTAGTTGCCGCAAATGGTAGGCGTGCGACGCACCCTTTTGCACAGACGATTCTGGGTGCCAGAATGGGTTTTCCCTCGTTCGCAATATTCGGTGCAGACCGTAGCCTTATCTCAGTTGTGCCGGGATACAGCAATGCTGCTGAGTTCACCGTGATTTTATGGTATTACGCATCGGGCGACTACCAGAAGTACCCATTTGATAAGTATGCAGCCATATTCGACGCACAAATACGCCCTAAAATGGAAAAAACACTTGGGCTTTAATTGTTTATGAAACAATGGCTGTTATTTGCATAATCTGATGCTCATTGTTTGTTTACCAATATTCACAAATTCGTATACTCATGTCATGGTTCCCCTTTGGTAAAGACAAGTCAAAACAGAAAGAGACACTCGACAAAGGCCTCGGAAAAACCAAGGAGAATCTCCTTACACGACTCACCAAGGCTATTGCTGGTCGTTCTACCGTAGACGACAGTGTCCTCGATAATCTTGAAGAAACACTCATCAGTGCAGATGTTGGTGTCGAAACCACGCTCAAAATCATAGAGCGCCTGCAACAGCGCATTAAACGCGATCGATATATCAGCACATCCGAGCTCAATTCAATCCTCAAGGCAGAGATCGCTACGCTCTTGAAGCAAGACGACAATAACGTCCCGTCTGATTTCGGCCAACCTTTGCCGCACAAGCCCTACGTGATACTTGTGGTGGGTGTTAATGGTGTTGGTAAAACCACCACTATCGGCAAACTTGCATACCAGTTCAAACAGGCTGGCAAGTCGGTTATGCTCGGTGCTTCCGACACTTTCCGTGCTGCCGCCGTTGAGCAGCTTACTATATGGTCCGAAAGAGTTGGTGTGCCTATTGTTCAGCAGGGTATGAATGCCGACCCTGCTTCGGTTGCCTACGACACTCTACAGTCGGCTCTGTCCAAAAACATTGACGTTGTTATCATTGATACAGCCGGACGATTGCACAATAAGATTGGCCTCATGAACGAGCTTACCAAGATTCGTAAGGTTATGCAGAAACTCGTATCTGACGCTCCCCATGAGGTCTTGCTGGTTCTGGATGCCAGCACCGGTCAGAATGCTGTTGAGCAAGCTCGCCAGTTCACCGCTGCTACCGAGGTCAATGCTCTCGCCCTCACTAAGCTCGACGGTACTGCCAAGGGTGGTGTGGCTATAGGCATTTGCGACCAGTTCAAGATACCGGTTCGCTATATTGGCCTTGGTGAACAGATGACCGACTTGCAAGTGTTCGATCCGACTGCTTTTGTCGACTCGCTTTTCGAAACCCAGACATCGGCGGTCCAATAATGATATTCCGAGTAACTCTATGAATGTTAATGTTATTACTCTCGGTTGCTCTAAAAATACAGTCGATTCTGAAAATCTTGCGGGTCTCTTAAAGGATGCTGGATTTAAAGTTTTTTTCGATCGTAGGCACAACGACTGCGATGTGGTAATCATCAACACGTGCGGATTTATTGGTGACGCAAAAGAGGAGTCTGTCAATACTATCCTTCAGCAGGTTGAGGTAAAGCAACGAGGCCGAAAAAAACGCTTGCTTATAGTGGTTGGTTGTCTCGTTGAACGTTATAAACATGACCTGAAGAAAGAACTTCCTGATGTTGATGCGTGGTTTGGAGTACACGAATGGCAAATGATTGCTGAATATGTTGTTGCGTATGGCACTTCACAATTTTATCCAACCAAATCTGATGGTTCGTTTTCTGTCACTACCTTGAGCCCGAACTCTCATTTAAATCCGTCGCGTCTCCAAAGCACGCCCTCGCACTATGCCTATCTTAAGATCTCAGAGGGCTGCAACCGGTCTTGTTCCTATTGCGCCATCCCGCTAATTCGAGGGAGACATGTTTCAAGACCGGTCGACGAAATAATTGCAGAGGCAAAGCATTTGGTGGCCACGGGTGTAAAGGAATTGCTCGTTGTGGCGCAGGACACCACTTTCTACGGCATCGACCTTTACGGTGAACGTCGTTTGGCATGGCTTCTTGACCGCCTTGCCACCGAGTGTGGTGCCGATTGGATACGGCTTCACTACACCTATCCCGCTTCTTTTCCGCTCGATGTGCTTGATGTGATGGCTAAACACGATAATATATGCAAATATCTCGACATTCCGCTTCAGCATATCAATACTCGCATGTTGGCATCGATGCAGCGCAATATTGACCGTGAGGCAACGCTTAAGTTGCTCGCCACCATACGTGAGCGTTTGCCTGGTGTTACCCTCCGTACAACCCTTATCGTAGGTTATCCAGGTGAGAACGACGAGATGTTCCGTGAATTAAAAGATTTTATTGCCAATGCCAGATTTGACCGACTCGGTGCGTTCGCCTATTCGAAAGAAGAAGGTACTCCCGCCGAGGTTCTCGGCGATACCATACCAGATGACGAAAAACAGAGACGCCTTGCCGAACTGATGGCGTTGCAGGACAATATCTCTTTCGAAAAAAATTCGCGGCTTGTTGGCCAGTCCGTGAAGGTTTTGATTGATCGCAAGGAAGGGGAATACTATATCGGACGATCCCAATCAGATTCGCCGGAAGTGGACGATGAGATTTTAATTTCAAGCACACCGCCTCATGTCGTGAAACCGGGTACATTCTGTAACGTACTAATAACTCAGGCTTTCGAACACGACCTTATGGCAATTACTGTTTGATTTATCTTGGAGTAATGCCAAATAAATTGGAATCGAACTTGATTGACAATAAAACCGATATTACATAGTTTATTCTATATTCATTAACCAAATTAAACGATTATGAAAAAGACTTTTTTAATGCTTTTTGCAGCATTTTCTGTTATTCTGGCCGGGTGTGGCAAAGACGATGATGTCAACCAAACGTCGAATGGCACTGACCCGACTGGCAATCTGACTCCAGAAGAGCAGATACTCAAAGACCCTTCGTTTGCGAGTCTCACTCTCAATCAGGCACTGGTAGGCGGCTCTGCTGTGAATGTTGAATGCACGCTTGCTGTCCGTCCCCCTCAGCAAAGTGCAGACTATAACGATCCTGGTGCGCACTATGTCGACATTGTTGCCATTGACAGCTCATTTTCGATTCGTCTTGATCTCGGTACGCCCAATCTTGGCAAATATATCAATCTCGTTACCCCACTTGAGGATGTTGGCGACAACCAGTTCGCCATAATGATTACTCCTGAAAATGGTTATTATTCACTCGATGCAGGTGGTGAGACGTTCTATAGCATGGTGGGTGAGGAACATATTGAACATGCCTCATGTTTCACTTCTGGTATGTTGTTCTCGTCTCACACCACAGCCGACGGTTTTGAGCTCAACATGGCTGGCGCATTGAAGGATGGAAAGAAAATCGCAATTAGGGTGCATTTGGACGAATCAGAAGTGTCCTATTGGTAGGTTCAACACTGCATTAGAACTGAAAAGGCGGACAACCACTTGTCCGCCTTTTTTAGTATTCCCACATGTCGATACTTATGTCGAGTAGCTTGTTTTCGATGTCCTCAGCCTCCATAATTGCGTCGATACCGGTTAGATAGCTGCCTATCGTGCGGTTGAAGCGGTTTGTTTCGCGAGTGATGAACGAGTTGAACCGACGCTGTTTGAATATTGCCAGCCATGAAGGTAGATTGGCTATATTGTCCTCAAAATAGGCTTCGTGGCGCGCCAAAAGATTTCTGACACTGCGTGATTGCATCGGTATCCAAAACAGTTCCACTGTACCCACATAGTCTCGTTCGCCATCATGCTCCTTAAAAAGGTCTTTCACCATCGTAAGACCGAGTATCCGCACCTCCTGCTCTGTGGTTTGCTTGCTTATGAACCATGCCTCTTTGAGACGATATTGGTAGATTTCTTCCGAATTGAACTCCTTGGGCACAAGGATTGTCTCATACTCATACTCCTCGTTTTCGTCAACAATTTCGAGTACTATTGTGTCGGCACGTGTGTATCGCTCCACGAACACTTCGTTCTCGATTGGAATTTTGAACTCGTCGTCCTCGTATATCTGTATCTCGTTGTTTACTACTGCATCCCATAGCACGTATGCCAGGTTTTTACGTCCCATTGACCCTTCGCGCTCTGTAGGGTAGTAGAACAGTTGGTTGAATTTTTCGCGCAAATCAATGGTTCGCCAGATACGGTCTTCCCATACGACATCGCTCTCTCTCACAAATACCAACGCCTCGGCTTCCTGTCCTTCAATAAGCGATTTGCGTGTGTAGTAGTTGCCATAGACATCCTGCCCGCCTTGAGCGGGTAATAGCTCTGGTGCAAGTGCTAAAAACAGGAAATGTATGTAAATGTAAACTCGCTTCACGTCTTTTGAGTGATATGCGAATAATAGGTCTTTTGAATAATATTCTGTTTTATGCAAGTGACTGTCTTGTCAAATAATCTACATTCTTCAGCCTACAGCGAAAAAAAGAGTTAAGAATGCATACGACAATTCTTAACTCTTTTGCGGTTCAAAAAATCGGTTATGTCCGTCCAGTCTTTTTATACAAATGGTGAAATAACATCAAATTCAGGACAGACAAAGTTTGTTAGTACTCCCACATGTCAGATTCAATATCGCCAAGTTTGGTCTCGATTTCCTGTGATTCGAGTATGGCATCCATACCTGTCAGATAGGATTCAATCTTACGGTTGAAACGGTTCGACTCACGCGTTATATAACTGTCGAAGTAGCGGTCGATGAAAATGTCATCGTATGAGCGTTCGGCAGCGATATTGCGCTCGTCGTAAGCATTTATCTTGACTAAAGCGTTGCGGACGCGCATATCGTTCATAGGAACCCAAAACATGTCGATAGATGTGCATTCACGTCCATCTTCACGTTCTTTGCACTGCTGATAGACTAAAGCCAAACCGACGATGCGCACTTTCTGACGAGTGTCTTGTTTGTCGATATACCAAAACTCTTTCAGTTTGAAAGCGAATATATCGGCTGCATCGAGTTTTGTTTGGAATTTTTGCCAAGTACCTTCGGTTTCGTCACCCCATTCGTCGAGTTCTCCCGGCACATATACTGAATCTTCTCGATTAAGCAAAGATGAAACGGCCTCCCAATCACGCGGTACTTTCAGTTCATCATCTTCATAGACCTCGAACTGTCCGGCTTCGAGCGCTTGAATGATAGTGTTTGCCAGATTTTTGCGTCCCTGCACATCTTTTTCAGGATCGGTGGGGAAGTAAAAGAACTGGTTGAACTTCTCGCGCATATCTATGGTACGCCAGATACATGTCTCCCAAACCACGTCGCTTTCGCGCAAGTGTTGGTACGGTATGGCCTCTTTGCCTTTGCTCAATGTTTTAGCATAAAAGTTGTCGTTGTGAGACTCCTCTGCATCGATAATGTTCTGTGCATTAGTCTGCATTGTGCCCATGACAAACAAGGCTACGCTCAGGCAAAACAATAACTTTTTCATATCAGTAGTGTTTAATTGATTATTTCAATCGATAGGTTGCTTTCAGTTTGTGGGTCTGGCCGTCAGGCGTTTTGACAACCACGTTGTCGATATATACCTTCTGTCCTTTTTTTGCGTTTTTCAGACGGCTTATCATCTCGGGGTTGAGAGTGTTGCCCTGACCGGTCAATTCGAATGAGTTGGAACCGGATACTTGAAATTCAAACGAACTCACTTTCAATGGGGGCAGTTGGAAATCGAAGTCGTCCATGATCGCATTAATCTTGCCCACGGCTGCCAAGGCATTTTTGTCGACTACGTCACCGTCCTTGAATGTACCAATTTTCAGGACAGGGGCGGGAATCTTCTTGGCACGCAGCAACTGCTCACCCATGGTTTTTGTTCCGCCGCCTTCCATTTTGGCATCAACGCGTATCTTGATTTTACCCATTTTGGATGCCTTGATGATATAGTCACCAGCCTTGCCGTTGGGATCCTTTGTTATTGTGGCGGCTCCTTCAGACACAACAGGAATCACGTTGCGCGAGTCTACGCCAGGTACGGAAATCGATACGGGATTGTCAATACCGGCATACACTACGTTCATTTTGGTCAAAGCAACCACAGCCACCGGTGGCGCCACGAAATAACTGTCGTCAAATTCGTATTCTTCGGCTGGGCCGCTGTCTTTCTTGACGTATATTGTTCCGTGCACTTTTTTCTCTCCTGGCGTGGTACATGCCGCTGAATAAACCACAGAACCTGTTTCGTCGCTTGTTAGAGTTGTCCCGTTGACATTGGCGGTGAAAGTGGCTCGTGAATCGTAGGCACCAATATTCACTCGGGTTTCGTATTTTCCGCCCTGTATGATGTAGGTGGCCGATGGACGGGAAAGAACCGTAACCTTGTCGAACTTGAAGTCGTTGGCACTGATTTTGTCGAACAGTTTCTTCATTACTTCGTTTTCGAGTGTCAGCAGTTCACCTTTCATACGAGCAAGTATTACCATGTCGGCAATTGCCAGTGTACCGTTAAATGTGAAGTTCTCCCAGTCGAGTGAATCTTTTTCGGCGTTGACGAATTTGCCCTCCACAATAAGACCCATGTTCTTTTGCGGGATAGAGTCTTCGCCTAAAATCTTATTCACATCCGCTTTATACTGGAGAATTTTCTTTTTTAGTTTTGCCGCACGACAGTTTTCTGCTCCCTTGTCAACATCGCTGAAACCACTTCCGTCTTCGGGGCTAAGGAAGTAGGTGGCGCCGCCATGTGTGTCGTCCGCCTTGGTCATACAGTCAAATTTACCCTCGATAAGTGCCTTTCGGACGGTGTCGAACAAAGGTTGTTTGTTTTCGTCGAGCAGTTTTAGCGTGACACTCTTGCCATCGGCATTGGTGTAGCTGACCGAACCTTGAATGTAGGCAAAGAAACCATGGCGAAGGGTATCGACATATCGCAGTAATTCCTGGGTTTCGGCGTGGATTAGTTTTGCCTTGTCCCAGCTGTCCTGTGTTTTTTCAGGGTTGTTTTTGTAGGCCTCCTCGAACCCGGCATAGAAGTCGTTGACTTTGTCGGTGATGGCTATATTGGAGACGTTGATGGCATCGCCTACCGTTTTAAAACCGGCAAGCACCTCGGCTGACACGTTTAGAGCCAACATTGCGGTGTACACGATGTACATCATTTGTATCATTTTTTGCCTCGGGGTTTCCGGGCAGTTTGTTGCACCCATATTCTATCTTTCTTTTTTAGTGGTTGATTGTGTTAATTTCTTTTGAATTCCTTGACATCGTCTTGTATTGGCGCGATGTCGAACACTAAAAAATTAGATACGAGTCTGCATAGCGGCAAGCATGTTGCCGTATACGTTGTTTAGTTCGGATACTTTCTTGGTGAGAGCATCGACCTGCTGTTTGTATTTCAGCACACCCTCGGCGCTGTCGGCAAAGTTATTCATCATGCTCTGCATCTTGTCCTGAACCTCTTTAGTCGCTTCGAGCTGAGCTGTGGAGTTCTGAAGCTGCATCTCGTACATGGCATTGATGGAAGACAGGCTGCTGGCCATTTTCTTCATCTCATCGACATACGAAACGTCACCGGCACTGAGTGATTGGGCGGTCTCTTTATAAATGTTTGATAGTGTTGCCACTGCTTCGGGTGCATCTTTCATGCTTTGATAAAGGAGTCCGGCCTGTTCGGCAGCGGTGTCCATGTTTGACACAAACTTGTCAGTGGCGGCTGTAGCGGTTGCCATGTTGTTCATGGAAGCGGCCGAATCGGCGAGGTTGCTCATCCCGACACCGAGTCGTTCGATTAGTTCGGGGCTGATGTTGGCATCCTCAAGCATCTTGTTGAGTTGCTGTGTGAGCGGGTCTGCCGCTTCTATCAGTTCTGGAGTTTGAGTCTCAAGCAATGCTTCTGGGTTTTCTGACATCTCGCCTTCGGGCACAGATAGCCCTTCCTCTCCGGTATGCTCCATACCTGCCAGTTGCGGATAGACGAGAGTCCAGTCGAATTCTTTGTGTGGCGGTTCAAATGCCGACATAAAGAAAATTATAACTTCTGTACCCATGCCGATGATAAGCATAATGGTACCACCAGGCCAGTGGTTGATTTTGAACAGGGCACCGAAAATAACGATACCAGCACCCCATCCGTACAGATAGCCCATGAAAGTTTTGTAAGACTTACTGCGTACAAGTCGGCTAATAAAGCTCATAGTTTTTTGTGTTTTAGTGTTACTTATTGTTTGATGTATGTTTTTGCAATCAGGAGTCGGCTATGTTTAGTATACGTTGGATGCCGATTTGAGGTTGTCGCCCTTTACGCGACCCAAGTAGGGTTGCACGCAGCGGAAACCGATGTATGACTTGCTGGTGTCCTGAAACTCGTAAGTGCGAGTTTGAACCTGGATGAAGAATTTCTGGTCTTTCCACGAACCACCGCGTATTACTTTACGTTTCATAGCGAGAGGCGCATCGTCTTGGGCATCGTAGTTGTAGTAGGGGGAGAGCGCATTGGTTACGATGTATGTGGCTTCGTTGTAGGCATCGAGGCACCACTCTGAAACGTTGCCCGACATATCATACAGACCATAGTCGTTTGGGGCGTAGTGGCCGACCATAAGTGTTTTCACACCGCCGTCGTCGTCGTAAGCACCTTTAAGGGGTTCGTAGTTGGCGAGAAAACACCCGTTCGGGTTGCGGACGTAAGGACCGCCCCAAGGATAGGACTGTTGTGACATACCGCCGCGAGCTGCGTATTCCCATTCGGCTTCGGTTGGAAGGCGAAAGTCGTTCATTTCGGTATAGTCGATGCTTTCAAGATAGTTGTTCAGGTAGTTGGAACGCCAGAGACAGAAAGCCTTTGCTTGAACCCAACTGACGCCGACTACTGGATAGTTGTCGTAGGCGGGTGATTTGAAGTATTGGCGTGTGAAGTCCTCGTTCATACTATAGGTATAGTCGTGAACCCAGCAGAGCGTATCGGGATAAATGTTGACTACCTCTTTTTTGATAAAGGCGCTGCGGCTGTTAAGTCCTTTAGGACGGCTGGTGAACATGGAACCGCGGTATTCCTCTTTGATATTGCTATTCTCTTCCTTAAGAGCGGCACCGTCGCCGTGTTTTGCATTGTTGCGTCCGTCGTAGTTTATCCAATAGTATTCGAAATTGAGTTTCGACGGATCGAGGGCACGACGATGATAGAAACGGTCTTTCTCAGCATAATAGAGGTCTTCGAGAGCCTCGCGTGTTTCCTGATCGTCCCAGCGGATTTTTGTTTTCTTGTTGAGAAGGGCAGGTTCGATGGGTTCGCCGTATTGATCTTCCTCAATCAGGAATCCTTCCATGCCAGCCTCGCCAAGCATGCGACGTGCGATAGAGTCGGTCACGAAATTGACAAACTGACGGTATTCGTTGTTTGTGATTTCGGTTTCGTCCATAAAAAACGAGGTTACCTGCATGGTGCGCGGTTGGGATGGTGTACCGTAGGTTGTGTTCTGCGTACCAGCGCCCATGCTGAAATTGCCTTGTGCGATGAAAACCATACCGCGGAGGTCGATATCCTCAAAATACGGACGGTTTTGAACTCCCACCAGTTCTCCTTTGTCGGTGGAGTTGCATCCCCAAAGAAGGATGATGCTTGCGAACGCTAGAAGGATTTTTTTCATATTGTCTTTCTTTATTATTTTCAATGATTGTTGTTCTTGCTATGTGATACTTTGAACGTCTTTTGTTTTTAACGGCAGATTGTTAAAAATGTTTCTGGCAGGCGTTTCTTTTAGTATCCTTTAACAGATTATTTAAACAATTGTTAAACTCGTATTATACAAATTCTTTCCGTTGAAAGGTTTTATAACAGGTAACGTGTATTGCGGTAGCTTGAGGGTTTCTTTTGTGGAATAATGACCTTGAAGCAATACTTGAGGTAGATTTCGATTGATCCTGCGCTTCGTCCGGCCTTATAGGTGCCGAGGCGTTGGGTTGTTATGTCATAGGCAAGGCCTACTTGCAGTTTTTTCCATTGGACACCTGCGAGGATCGACACTGCATCAAAGATGCGGTAGTTTATGCCGCCCCATACTGTGCTTTGGTAGTCGAGCAGGCATGTAATGTCGGCTTGGAAAACCGAGAAGTTTGCTGTTTTGATAAGTGCGGATGGTTTCAGTTTGAACGACGGATTTGAAGGGAAAACGAAGTCGTAGCCGCCGTGGAGATAGAACACACGTGAGTTTTGATAGTTTAGCGTCTCACTTTTCGATGCCAGAAGGTTTTTTGCGGATAGGCCTACATAAAACGTTCCAGGAACTTGGTAGTACAGACCTGTTGAAACATCGAAAAGAAAATCTGTTTGCTTGTCGGTTTGGTTTAGCAGTGGGTCTCCTGCTGATCGAACTGGTTCGAGAATGTTGCCTGTGAAGTCATCAGAGCCGACGAGTTGCGAATAGTCGAGGGTGCTGTTGAAGAAATTGACCTCTACTGCTGCAGCGAGGTTTCCTGGTCCCCAGTACATTCTAAAAGCATAGTCGAGGCTTGCGGAGATTGCTCTGTTGTAGCCAATGGTTTCAGCATATACGGTAAGCCCTATGCCGCCGTGAAGAAACTTAACAGGCATATCGAACGAGAAAAGATAGTCTGATGGGGTCGAACCGGCACGGTATTGATCGCTGGCTACCGGCTTGTCAAGTTTAAGCCCGAGCCATTGGTTGCGATAAAGCAGCATTGCGCATATTGAGCCAGAACTGCCGGCGTATGCTGGGTTGTAGGAGAGACGGTTGAACATATATTGCGTAAACTGAGCCTCTTGTTGGGCTGACGCAGAGAATGAGATGCCGAGAAGAATGATGGCAATCGTTATTATTTTTCTAAAACTGTTCTTCACGTCGTTAAAGTTAGTTGTGCGTACTGTATGCCAATTTATTCTATGCGCAAATACTCTCCGTAGAGGAGAGCCTACAGTACTTTGAATGTGCAAAAATAACAATAATTATTTGTAAAACAATGTTTTTTTGGCAAAAAAACTATTAATCTATGTTAAAGTGTTGAAAATTATGTAATTGTGTAAGTGTTTGTTATTGGTGTATTTGCGACAAGTCGCAGTGTGGGGCAATTGTGGAATGGTTTCTTCCATACGACTGTGTGTCAGTTGGATTGGATTACCTGACAGTTTGGGAAAGATTTTTTTAGTTTATTCTGTGTCGCGGTAGCTTTTTTATGGGATGTAGATAGTGACAGGATTAAGGTGAGTTTGCCTGATGTGCGTTCTGGTTTCAGTTGGGCGTTTTCTTTAAGATGGATTGGCAGTTTGTTGATAAAGTGTTCCGCCATGGAGCGTGGAACGCCTGTGTCAAGCAGAATGTCGTATTTTGCGTTTGGATTGGTTACGTTTTGTGTTGGCTGGGTTGTGGGTGACTGTTTTTTTGTGGGGTTGGCTTGGGTTTGCTCTATAGGGCTTGTCGATTTTCTGGTATGCTGATTTTGAGTGTTGTTTGTGTGTTTTGTTTCTGCGGGTTTGTCTGTGGGTTCGGATGGCGGCTCTTTTTGGTTATCGTTCTGAGTAATAGTACGTTCTGGTACAAGTACTTGTCGTCCGCCTTCGAGTGCTATTAGTTCGTTCTGATGTTCCCAGGCATAATGGTAGGAGGCTGGTAATATGCGAATGGTTACGCTGCCGGCTCCCTTTATGCCAATTGTCCGAATAGCTTTGCGCGTGAGGTCAATAATGCCGCGTCTTGGGCATCGGTCGTTGATTCTAACAATTACCTGCCGTCCGTTTTGGGGATTGGTGACCATGACAAGTGTACCCATTTTGATTGAATGGTGGGCTGCCGTGTACTTGTCTTGTGAGAATATTTCTCCGTTGGAGGTCTTGCGACCGACAAACTTGTCGGCATAGTATGTGGCTTTGGCGGCATACTCGGTGATGGTGTCAGTTGCCGGGAACGACTGAGCCACCAATCGTGTCGGCAAGTATAGTGCTATGGCCAAAGCAAGACGTGTGGCTCTGAAAGCGGCTTTGTATGGTGAAAGTTTTTTTTTCAATAGATGAATGTCTGTTGTTTGACAATGTCAAGCCTGTAAAAACTGTGTGTGGAGTCAGCGCAAGTTACCAATTAAAGGCATCAGGTTGAAACCATTTGCCGTGCAGACGGAGTGTCTGCTCAATGATATCGCGTACGCATCCTTGGCCTCCAGCGTAGGATGAGATATAGTCTGAGATCTGTTTGATTTCGATGGCGGCATCGGAGGGGCAGGCTGCCACGCCGGCTTCATTCATGATCTCGTAATCGGGGATGTCGTCGCCCATACATAGTATTTGGTTTGGTGTGAGGTTGTGTTCTTCCATGAAATGATGGAAAACTGCGAGCTTGTTTGCTGCGCCGGTGTAAATTTTTTTTACTCCGAGCGATTGCATGCGGTTGTCGATGCTGAGCGAGGTCGCCCCTGATATTACGGTTACGATATAACCTTTTTTCACTGCATACTGTATGGCAAATCCGTCTTTAATGTTACCAGCCCTGACGGTTTCCCTGTCGGCATACATCCATACGGCTCCGTCGGTCATTACTCCGTCGAAGTCAAATACGAATGCTTTTATGTCGTGAAGTTTTGTCTTGTAGTTCATGAACGGAAATGTTTAAATAATAATGAGTATGATGCGGTTGGAATCGGGAGATCAACTTATGCCGTATTCTATCATCTTTTCATAAACATTGCGCCAGCACGCCCACCCATACAGTTCGCACAGGTTTTGGTTATGCCATATATAGCTGAAGGTGCTGCGTACAGCACGGGCTTCGTCTATCTGTTTTTTTATCACATCCAGTGCATCAGCGGGTTTCAGACCCATATATTTCTGTAGGGTGGTGTCCATCAGAATGAACGGATGTATCATCAGTTGGGTTTCCTCGTCGTGGCTTAGGTCGTAAAACGGGAAAGGGGTGGCTGTGCCGGCACGGTAGCCGGGTGTGTCAGCATAGCCCATGGAATAGTCGTGCTTTATGCCAGCACGAACCAGTGAGCGGTAGGAGTGTGGGAATTGCAAACGCAGAAAGTGAAAACGGCTGCGTGTGATATTGCTGTGTAGTATGTCGGCCAGCCGTTGGGATTCGATGTCGATTAGATGCGGGGCTGTGAGGGAATTGTACGATGGGTGGACACCTAATTTGGCATAATCGCCAAGATGCTTGAGAAGTTCTTGGAATTCGTCGTTATGGTAAGAGATAGGTTTGTCGTAAACGCCATAGTCACCCAATAGAACAAAGAATATGAGACGCAGGGCGCGGTGTTTTTTCTTGAATGAGAGTATGTAGTCGAATGTGTCAAAAGGGTCTTGCTCTTTGCCGAGTAGCACGCGTATCCGCGTGAATAGTTCTGCATGATACTCTTTTTTTACCATGTCCCGGGCTATGCCCATAAGTGTACGCCCCATTCCTTTGTTTCGGTAGCAGTAGGCGGCATCGATGTCTACGGTTTCTTCAAACTCGTAGGTTGGATGCTCGAAAGCGAAGTTTGGATAGTATTTCAGTATAACATCGCGTATGGATAGTGCCCAACGGTCAACCACGGCTTGTTGCAGGAACCCTTCACGTGCAGACAGGCTCTCGTGCGACAGAAAGCGTCCGTGTTCGTCAGTGCGGTGAGGGAGGTATTCCTCATATCTGGTCAGCATATAGAACGATGCGGCATAGGGGTCGAAACGGAGGTCGGAGTCACTGTCGTATGTTGGAAAAAGTCTCGCACAGCCATCTTCATGGTATGGGCGTATTTCTTGATCGTATATATTGGTTTCAAACAGCAGGTTTGCGGCCTTTATGAACGGTGCGTCGGCGGCTGTCCGTTCAAAGCCATAGGACAGTTTTGCGTCAGTGTGTTTCGCAAAAGTGTCAGCATTGGTTGTAAGAGAGAACTCGGTACGCAGTATGTGGCGAAACACGACGTTGAACGTGTACCCGAGACGGTTTGTTATCTTTGGTGTATAAATAAGCAGCATACGTGCTTGGCAATTTGACGGTGCAAAAATACGAAATTTAAAAAAAGGCAGGCCTGTGGGCCTGCCTTTGCCTAATTGAGTGTCACAAAGGTCAGTTGCGGATAATTTTCCTTGTGCCAATGAGTTTGTTGTTACTATACATTCTCATAAAGTATATCCCAGATGCATAATTGCTCATGTCGACAACCGTTTGCTCGCCGGTGTAATCAAGATGCTCAACGTGACGTCCGTAGATGTCATAGATTTCGATGGTTGCGAAGCTTATTCCGTCAAGTGTTATGTTTACTTTCCCTGTTGTCGGGTTGGGGTAAACGGTCATCGAAAATGCGTCTATATCGCCAATCCCCGACGATGCTATCACCACAAGGTTCAGTATAACGGTACTGTCGCAGCCATATATGGTTTGCATACGCATAGTGTCGCGATACATGCCGGGTTCGTTGCAGGCAGGCATGTAGAATCCGTTTCCGTTATAGTCTTCTCCAACATTCACCTGCTCGCTGAGGCGTGTGGTGATTGAATTGTGTATTGTCAGGTTGAGAGTCACCGTTTCCATACATCCGTCGTCGTTTGTGGTTGATATTGACGGGGTGTTGGTCGATATTGTATAGGTTTGGTTGTTGCGCCAGGTGTAACTGTCGCAGGCCTCGACCACGTCAGTACTGTTGGTACTGTGGCCTACGATGAGGTGGAGTGTAGCCACTTGGTTGCATCCGTTGGCATCGGTGCTGGTGTGTGTATATGTCCCGCTTGTGGTGTAGTCGTTGCCGTACCATGAATAGCTGTCGCAAGCCTGCTGTGTTGTGGTGGTGTTGGAGCTGTAGCCGAGAACCAGATTCAGTGTCTGCACATCGGAGCAGCCTTCGTCGTTGACTCCAGTATAGCTGTAAGTGCCACTGGCGGTGTAAGTGATTCCGTTCCAAGTGTAGCTGTCGCAAGCAGTCTCGCTGACAGTGCTTGATGTGCTGTGTTTGATGGTGAGGTTTAGGGTTTCTATGTCATTGCAGCCGTCGGCGTTTGTGCCAGTTGTGGTGTATGTGCCGGTTGTGGTGTAGGCATTACCGTTCCATATATAGGTATCGCAGGCCGCAACCTCGGTGGTGGAACTGGTTGACTGGTTGATGGTCAGTATAAGCGTCTGCATGTCGTTGCAGCCATCGGCATTTGTGCCGGTTACGCTGTATGTGCCGCTGGCAGTGTAGTGTTGGCCGTTCCAGTCATAGCTGTCGCAGGCGGTCTGTGTTGTCTGAGAGTTGGTTGACTGGTGTATAGTCAAGTTCAGTGTTTGATTGACGGTGCATCCCGCTGCGGTTGTGCCATTAAATGTGTATGAACCGCTGCTTGTATAGGTCTGTCCGTTGACGCTCCACGTATAGCTGTCGCATGCAGTTTCTGTTAAGGTTGAATTGCCGCTCTGCTCTATGGTCAGTGTAAGGGTCTCCACGATGGGGCAGCCTTGTGCAGTAGTGCTGTTGTATGTGTAGGTGCCGCTGGCGGTGTAGGTCTGGCCATGCCAAGTATAGTTGTCGCAGGCCGTTTGGGTTTCCTGTGTGGTGCTGCTCTGGTTTATGGTCAGGTTGAGTGTGTAAATGCTGTCGCATCCGCCTTCCACGGCGTTTGCCACAGTGTGTGTGTATGTTCCCGATGAGGTGTACTCGGTGTTGTACCAGATGTAGCTGTCGCACCCTGTGGCGGAGACTGTGGCAGTCTGGTCGTTGCAGTCGATGCTCCATACTGCAAACAGGCTTATATTTCCTGTTACAGTCACCTCGGAGCCATCGGAATAAACCACATCACCATTGGCGGTTGTTGACCACCCTGCAAAAGTGTTTCCAGCGTTGGTGAAAGCGTTGGCTGACAGGTTTACTGTTTGTCCACTGCACACGGTCTGTGCGTCCATTGTTCCATTGCCGCCATTGGCGTTGTAGGTGATAGTGTAGTTAGGCAGGATTGTCAGGTTGAGTGTGGCTATACTGTCGCATCCGGCAGCGGATGTGGTGGTATAGGTGTAGGTGTTGCTTGTGGTGTAACTCTGCCCATTCCACTCATAACTTTCACAGGCCTCTATCGCAATCGGAGCCGACTCTATAGAGCCAACCACGTTCAATTCTACGAGGTTGCCAGTGCTTGTTGTGAGGTTTTCGATAAGATATTGTGTGCCTTCAGTGGTGGTGTTAACCGTTTCGCCGTTTAATGAATAGGATGCATTTTGGCAAATCTGGTCGGTTCGTGCGGCCACGAGGGTGGTGGCATCGGTCGGGAATACAACATCGTCGACCCAAGCGCAGTCGCTTCCGCTGCTTTGTGATTGGTCTTTCACATAGGTGAATTTATAAGTGTGTGAGCCGGCAGCAACGGCGTAGGCGGCTCTGGTCCAATCGACTTCGCCCGAATTGCCAGCTGGCAGGCTCTGTTCGTTCCCGTCGATATAGAAATGGAAGAAATCATAGTTCGATTCGGAGGATACTTTGTAGTAGAACCGGATGCTGTCATTCTGGTTGGAACTATAGGTGTAGGTCATCTCCGACGTTCTTCTGTTGCCCAAGTTGTTGGCCGATTTCATGCTGTAGTTTGGCGAAACATATTGTGCCGTAGTGACAATCCATGGGTATGTGCCGCCTGTCCATCCATCAAGGTTGCCGTCATCGAAGTTGTCGCCGTTGCCGCTTGTGCTGACAAGCAGGCGAACCTCCTCGCTGTAGTTGTATGATTCGTTGGCAACGGTCAGGGTGAACGGGATGGTCACGTTGTCGGGCATTTGCGCGTCAACAGTTGCAGTGAAGCTGTAGTTCACCGTTTCACCTAAGGCGAGATTGAAGGTGTTGGGGCCACCGGAGACATCGACCAGCGGGAATTCTTCGGTGAAAGTCATTGTCACGGCATCCATAGCCATGTGGCCGTTGTTGGTCATGGTCACGTTACATACTGCGCTGCCGCCAGGTGCGACTTGTGAGGGATTCCAGGTGTAGGTGACAACTGGCAGCGGGGCGTTGACCACAGTATTGAGGTGGACCACTGCCGGTGTTTCACATCCTGTCCAGTTTATGGTGGCGGTGAGGGTCACGGGCATCTGGTCTGTACAAGAGGCGTCGGCTTCGACACTGAAAATGCTGTTGAGCGTCTGTGTGGCCGAGGCGTTGAGCGAGGCGAGGTCGTAACTGCCGGCAGTCACTGTCACGTGATCGTTGTTGGTGGCAAACGAGATTGTGATGTTGTTGGCTGTCGCGGTACCCACGTTTTCGAGTTCGAGGCTATAGGTGGAGGACTGTCCTACATAGAGTGTGTTGTCCTCTGTGAGGCTGTTGGCCATTACGTATGGACCTGAGGGTACAATCACGTTAACTGTGGCAAAAGAGGTCTTGTATTGCTGAGCCGAGGCCACTACTTCGTATGAACCCACTGCGAGGCTGGACGGAAGTGTCAGCGTTGCCACACCCGAGGCGTTTGCGTAGGCTGCCGCTACGAAATCGTAGTTTCCGCTTCCTGTAGTCATGGCCACGTAGGCGTACGGCACGGCTGTCACTGTAAGTTCGGTAGTGCCAGCGGTTATGGTCGAGGCCACCGAAAGCGTCATGTCATCCGGATGGGTAAGCCACGGGGTGATTGAGGGGTCACCCATAATGTGGTATATTTCCCAATAGTACTGGCGATAGTCGGTTGCACCTGATTCGGTTGAGCAGCCAACTGTAACGGCGTTGTTGCCGGCTGTCACCATGGCACCGAGCGTGGTATGCCATGTGTTCTGGGCCTCACCGTGTGTGTGGCACATAAGGTCGTAGCAGCCAGGGTAACTTGCGTTGTAAGCGGTCGACATAGTGGCACTTATGTTGGCTCTGTAGCCCACTGCCCACCAGACATCGGCGTCCCAGTAGGTGTAGTCACTTCCGCCGATATAGGTGACTGCGCCGGCGTTGGCCTTGCGCAAAAGGGTCTCTCCGAAACAGGATGGGCGGGTGAATGTGTTGGTCAGGCAGCAGTTGCCTATCATAACTCCGTACTTTCCGTTGTTGGTCATACTGTTTACCTGTGTCGAGGTGAATTCGGGCGAGTACCATTCGTTGGTGTCGCCGTGTGCGGTGTAGTTGATCCAGCCGGCGCCGGCACTGTAGCGGTTTCGGATAGTGGTTGACATGGACGATGAGCCGTTATTGTGCGACGTGACGGTCACGTTGGTGGCGTTCATTGATGTGGTCACGCTGTTCGATGCATTGTTGATGTAGAAGTACACATTGTCGAAAGGATAGGGTGTCGAACCGTTCACATAGTTGGCAATGCAGTAATTGTGGGTTGGGTCTCCGTTTTTAGGCCCCCAGTAACTGTCGTAGCCGGCTGTCATCACAGCATCGTCTATGAAACTTGCATCGGTAAACGTGTACTGCTCGTATGTAAGCACTTTATCGATTATGTTCTGAAGGTCGTTGGCAGTGCGTGCCGAGAATCGTCCGTAGTAGCAGTCGGGCACGAAGTCACCGTCGGTCCATGTGAAGTAGTACAGGTCTGTTGGGTGTTCGTTGGTGTTGCCCTGCATAATGCCTCCGCTAATCTGGGTCGAAAAAGCCGGTACTAATGCACCCGTGGGTGTTGCGTTGCTCGATACGGACGAGGTGGCATCGCCAACTAAGATGACGTATGTCGGTGCAGGATTTTCTGTGGTGGCGTTGGTGTACTGCGACTTGATATAGGCTGCAATGGAAGTCGTGGTGGTTCCCACATTGGCGTCGCTGGTGTAAACCACGTCGATTAGATACCCTTTGCGCTTTTTCCAATTAATATAGTTTGTGAGATTTGCGTTGCCGCTGAAAGTGCTACCTGCAACTACAAGCATCCTTACGGGTGCGCCGAGATTGACGGCCTCCTTGCGTGGAAGGGTGTTCATCGTGGCGGCTGCGGCGAAAGCTGGCGAGTAGTGCAACTCCTGCATTTCCTCGGTGGCATTCTGGTCGGCATTGGCATAGGTGACTGTCACATCCACGCTGCGGCATACAATCAGCTGGTTCGACACGGGGTTGTATTGCACAGGAGCGAAATGCAACACCGCCAGATTCTGGTTTCGCGCAACACCGATTTTCTCTACGGTCACAAGACTTTCGCCATAGAAAGCATCGGTGGTGTAGGTCGCATTGTCAATGTCGAGTGTCAGCGGCGAATTGTCCGATTTTGTGCGCGGACGCTGTGCCGGCATGATTTTTGCGTTTAGTCCGACAGTCGCACCGTCGATTGTGTCGTAACGGGCGTTTGCGGCCTTGACTGTCAATCCGTCGCAGAGCGGGATTTCAAGCATGTGGCCAAACTGGGGCAACGACGGCTTGCCGACATTCCTTGTCTCGGCAAAGCCTGACATCTGCAGGATGTTGTAGTCGACATCCAAATATTTGACGGTCTCTGCGGCTGGCATCGGTGCTGTAAGCGTTATGCGAATTGCATCGTAGTCGCTCTGCGTGACCGAATAGTTCTGCTGGGCTTGCATAAAACCCATCCCTAAAATGCACAAAAGCATCAAAATGTAGAACTTTTTCATAGTTATGTATGTTTTTTGTATTTCGATTTTTTTATTGTTTCCGCAAACGGCTGCAAATTTATGAAAAAAGTTTATTTATTATTTTTTGTTCCTTATAATTTTCAAAAAAAAGAAAGTGTGATGCGAGAATTGGTTGATTTGAAAAAAAATTGTATCTTTGCAAACTCATTGTGTGTACAAGTATGAGGATAAAAGTGGACACGTCAGTACAGTTCAGTGGCTTAAAAACAGGTGTTTACGAGTATGATTATCACTTGGGAGAAAGTTTTTTTGAACCGTACGAAAACGAAGAATTGAAGGAGTGTGAGGCCGATTTTCACGTGAAGTTGGAAAAAAAGGAGAGGTTGATGGTGTTCAGTTTTTCATTTAAAGGGCAGACAAGGTTGGAGTGCGACAGATGCTTGGAAAAAATTATCGTGCCGCTGTGTGGAGAGCAGACCCTTTATGTCAAATTTGGAGAGCAGCAGGCGAGTGACGACGAGAACGTGGTTTTTTTGGCAGAAGACGAAAGCAAGATAGATTTGGCACAGTGGATGTATGAGTTTGTTGCGGTGGCGGTGCCTATGGTACATGTGCATCCCGACGACGAAAACGGCAAACCCACCTGCAATCCGGAGATGCTTAAATACATAAACGACGCGACACCGTCGGAACAGGAACCAGACCCACGATGGGCTGCCCTGACAAAACTAAAAGACGAAAATAAACAAAACAAAAATAAATAATTATGCCACATCCAAAACACAGATTCTCACAGACGAGAACTGCCAAGAGAAGAACTCATGACAGTTTGGAGAAAGCCCAGCTGACCACGTGCAGCAACTGCGGCGCTCAGGTTATGTATCACCATGTATGTCCCGAATGCGGTTACTATCGCGGTAAACTCGCAATCGAGAAAAACACCGAGGCCTAAACCGTCTGCTTTCTCATCACCAACGCTAAGGGTCGTGCAAACAGAATTGCATGGCCCTTTTTAGTGTATACTCGCGACCGAATGGCCGCAAGGCCTGTGGGTCGCTGCTATGTTTCTTTCGTGTCGTTTATTGCCGAGCTTTAGCTTCGTACGGCGAAGCTCGGACAATGCGTCTGCTCTCTCACACAGTCAGTAGGGTGGTCATCTCTATACCTTTGAATAGGTCGCGCCCGTGCAGCCCCTCGTCGGTTATCTCTATTATGAAGTTGACGTAGATTTTTCTTGGATTAAAACGCTCCACCAGCCTGTATGCGGCCATAGCAGTGCCACCGGTGGCGAGAAGGTCGTCGTGGATGAGCACCACATCGTCGGTTGTAATCGAGTCAGTATCGATTTCGATGGTGTCTACACCATATTCTTTCGAAAAAGATTCTTTGACTACATCGCCTGGCAGCTTGCCAGGCTTGCGTGCAAGCACAATACCGCACCCTAACCTGTCAGCCAATGCCGACGCCATTACGAAACCGCGGCTTTCGATGCCTACAATCTTGGTGATGCCCTTGTCTTTGTAGCTTTTTTCGAGCTCGTCGAGCATATAACGCAGGCACTCGGCGTTTTTGAACAGTGTTGTCACATCCCTGAAATTGATTCCGGGTTTCGGAAAATCTGGTATGCAACGCAGATTGTCGATCAGTATCTGTTGTGTCATGGCTATGTCTGATTATGCGTTTTAGGTTGTCGGTCGCACAAAGTGCCAAAAAATAAACGGATACCAAAACGTTATAGTATGTTTTAGGTGCTTTTTAACTATCATTACAGACTATAAGGCTCTTTTTGACGTTATAGCAAAAAAGTATAAATCCATGAAAAAACTGTTTATCATCATTTCATTTGCCTCTTTGGGGTTCACCTCGTGCGTCACGTTGGGCAAGTATGAGGATCTTGAGTCGCGTTATAACCAAACCGTGAAGGACCGCAACCTTGCCAAGCGCGAGTTGAAGGAACTTAAAGACGAAAACGCCGAGTTGCAGCGTCTCAACCAGTCGCTCACCGTAAGCAACCAGGACTTGGCTGCTGCCAAACTGCAAAACGAACGCGCACTCGACAGCCTGCGCCGTACCCTGGAAAGGGTTCGCCACGACTACGACACTACGATGGAGAACTACATGCAGCAGCTCTCCGGCAAAAACCGTGATCTTTCAAAAGCCCAAAAAATGCTGAACGACCGTACCCGCGAACTGAACGAGAAAGAAGCCGCTTTTGCCGCACGCGAACAGGAACTTCTCGCCCGTCAGCAGGCTCTCGAAGACCAAGAGGCCGCAGCCAGAGCAGCTCTTGCTGCCAAAGAGCAAGAAGTAGAGAATATACGCAATGCTGTTACAAAAGCACTTACAGGATTTACCGACAAAGGGCTTAAGGTCGAAACCCGCGACGGCAAGGTCTATGTGTCGATGGAGAGCAAACTGATGTTTGCCTCGGCCAGCTGGGAGGTTTCGGAGCAGGGCAGAAATGCGGTCAAAGAATTGGCAAAGGTACTCGAAGACAACCCCGACCTTGACATCCTGGTCGAGGGCCACACCGACAACGATGCCTATAAGGGACGCACCGACATAAAGGACAACTGGGACTTAAGCGTAATGCGCGCTACGGCCATATTGAAGCTCATACTGCAATACGGCCCGAAAATCGACCCCGCTCGCATCGAGGCCTGCGGCCACGGCGAATATGCTCCGAAGGTCGAGAACAGTTCTGCTGCAAACAAAGCCCAGAACCGCCGTACCGAGATAATTCTCACCCCGAAACTTTCGGAGGTGTTGAATATCGTGAAGTAGCAATTGCGTAAAGACAATGTCTGGCTTTGCGCCGGCACTCTTTTCCGGAACGTATACTGTATCTAAAGATATGCAATGGCATGACCATATTGTGTGGTCATGCCTTTTTTGGGTAACCGTGGGCCTTACTGTCGGTTGTGTGCCCGATGTGTTCCGTTGCTATAGACTTTGTCAAAAGCTGTTATATCGCTTCAATCGGCGAATAACACCGACTTGAAGAAATCCACGGTCTTGGCCACCACGGTCTTTCTCCGTCGTGTAATTGTGTGGTTTTCGCCTTCGATAATTTGAAGGGTTGCCTTTTTTCCGTAAATGGTCAGGTATTTCTCGCTGCACCAGCGTGGCACAATTTTGTCACGGTTGCCGTGAAGCAGCAGCACTGGCCCTGTGTATGCTGCTGCCGTGCCGTAGATGTCAAGTGTCTGGGTCGTTTTGAGATAATCTCGCCCGAGTTTCATCATGCCCCAGCATCTGATGTATTCTGGTGGGTTTGTCGGGTCGAAGCGCGCGTTGAAGAACTTGCCGCTCTGACAGGCTTCTTTGATTACCGTGCCCGGTGCTATCAGCACTATGGCTGCGGGCTCAGAACCGTCACGGCGAGCAGCCAGTCGCCCTGCCGTCATCGAGGCGATCACACCTCCCTGCGAATGTCCGAGAATACCGATTTGGTTCACATATTTTAGCGACCTCGCATAGTTCCATACGGCTTGAGCGTCGGCCAGCTCTTTTTCTATTGTCATATCCTGCATTCGGCCTTCGCTTTTCCCGTGTCCGTCAAAGTCGAAACGAATCGTGGCAATGCGTTCGGCTGCAATGCCTCTGGCTATCGACGGCATTGGGATGAAGTCTTTGCTCGCGAATATGCCGTGCATCAGGATAACCATGGGGCAATGGCCCGTAGCTGTGTCAAACCCTTTCGGCAGGGTGATCTTGAATGCGATCCCTCCTTCGGGGCCATGGATTGTGTACTCGCGCGGGCATGCTTTGCCGACAATCGGCAGCACTATTGCGAGAAGTCCGAATAAGCAATGTGTCAGGATTGGTTTCATTGGCGATTTAAGGTCTTGTTCTGTCGTGAATGGTTGTCTTGCTGTGGTCTAACTGCATCGGTCATATATGTGACAGGCGCACGTTTCTTCGTTTTGGCATTTGGCCTTGAGGCACTGTAAAAATACTACAATCTGTTATATTTGTATGGTTTGTTCGCATGTGTTTGTCGAAAAATAGTTACTTTTGCACTATGGAAAAGAAATTCTTGATCATAAACGGACCGAACCTCAACCTGCAGGGCAGGCGAGAAGTCTCGATTTACGGCACCGAGTCGTTCGACCAATATTTGTCCTTGCTTCGAAACGTTTTTCCGGAAGTCATTCTCGACTATTTCCAAAGCAATGTTGAGGGTGAAATAATAAACAAGCTTCACGAACACGGATTTTCATTCGACGGCATCATACTCAACGCGGGCGGCTATACTCACACAAGCGTTGCTATTCGCGATGCGGTGGCCGCCATCGCGTCGCCTGTTGTCGAGGTTCATGTTAGCAATATTTTTGCTCGCGAGGAGTTCCGCCGCAGCTCGCTGTTAAGCCCCGTCTGTCGTGGCTCTATATGCGGTTTCGGACTCGACGGCTATCGTCTTGCAATGTATGCGTTGCTTGAGTGTGGTTTAAACGGCTGACGATTTATCTATAGCTGAAAAACAACGGTCAGTAGGATATTGCCGAGGTGAATTGGGTCTCCGGCTCGTCGTTGTCGTCGTGGCGTGTTTGTGCATTGTCGGTTGCGTCTGTGCTGTCTTTGCGGTATTCAAGGCCGCGTTGCGGACGGGCGCAGTCGCTCATGTTGTCCTGTATGTCGGCTATTTCCTCTCGGGTCATCTCCTTGCCGTTGCCGCTTATGAAACGTTCTTTCCAGAATGGGAATGTTTCGGCCAGTTCGCCGCTGTAGTAGAAGTCGAATCCGATGGCTCCGAACGTGTAGGTCTGGCCTGCCACGTTGATGTGCGAGCCGCCACACCGCGGGTCGGCCTTGGGCTCCGACTGCGAGAAACCCACGTTGAAGAGGGTGAACAGTATGTCGGGACGGTCGCTGATGTCGTATCCGGCGCGTTTCCACTGCAGCATGGTCTGGTGCAGTATGCATCCGGTGTAGATAAACGAGTAGAGGTGGTTGCGGTAGTCGACCAGCCGGCGGTAACGCTCGTCCACGTGGTTTTCGGTCTCGAAATCGAGCAGGTGTTCATAGCGTTTGCCCATATAATATTCCGACGTGGTGTCTTTCAGGTGCTGCTCCACTGCCTCTGCCGTGTGGTTCTTGATGCCGTTCACTCCGTAGGAGAACTGCGACTGCACCGAAAGCACTTTCACGGGTCCGAGGTATTTCTTGAATGTTTCGCGGTTTGAGTTAAACAGCCTGATTTGCTCGCCTATCAGGCAGGCGGCAATCATGCGCGGCTCCACGCCTGTGAGTCGTCCGGCTTCGTTGAGCAATGCGCTGTCCTTCACGATTGCCTGTTTCAGCGCTTCCCACTCCACGGTGTTCATCCATGGTATTATGTGCGGGTTGTCCGTCACAGGCTGTGAGTTGATTAGCGTTTCCAGTTTTTGCGAGAATTTGGTGTATTCGGGGTTGTCGCCCACATACATCATCGAAGCTCGGATCATCTTGTCCACCATTGTGGGGTCGTCGCAGTGCTGGGCTGCATGCATGATGAGACGCGCATTGACAGGGTAAAACCGTGCGTAAGCCGCCAGACGCGCATACTGGCTCATCCATAGTTCGTCGATTTGTTCTGGCGTGAGGGTGCTCTCTCCATCTCCGACACCGACATCATATAACGGTAGTTCTTGTCTACTTGCCCCTTGTTTTTGGTGAAACCGAGTTGGTAGAATGCCCATGCGCCTATGATGGCGGCACCGGCCAGTGCGAAAAGCACAAGCAACACGTCAATGGTTTTTCGCCACCAGGGGCGCCCCTTGAAGTCAATCCAGAGTTGTTTCATCTAAGTGGTCGGTAGTAAGCGGTTACTTCAGGTCGCGCAGCCAGGCTATGTTTTCAAACAGTGTCACATCCATGGCGATAAACACCATAGCTCCAGCAATATAGCCTGCAAGTGCCAGAAGTGAGATTTTCTTGAGATACCAGATGAAGTCGATCTTCTCCATACCCATTACGGCCACACCGGCTGCCGAACCGATGATGAGCAAGCTGCCGCCTGTGCCGGCGCAGTAGGCCAGAAACTCCCAGAAGGGGTGGTTGGTGGCAAAGATTACTTCGTCGCCGGTGATGGGGTACATACCCATTGCGGCAGCCACAAGCGGCACGTTGTCCACCACCGACGAGAGCACGCCGATTATCAGGTCGATAAAGAAGAATCCCGGTTCTCCTGTGCCGAAAACGCTGTTGAGACCGCCCGCAAGGCTGCCAAGTATGCCGGCTACCTTCAGACACGACACGGCCATCAGTATGCCGAGGAAGAAGAGTATGGTTGGTGTGTCGATATGTTCGAGGGTGCTCACGGCTGTCGGGAGCTTGTGCCCCTCCTTCTCATATTTGCGGCTCAGAATTTCGGTCGTGACCCACAGTATGCCCAGCACGAAGAGCATTCCGAGATAGGGTGGCAGATGGGTGATTGTCTTGAATACGGGCACGAATATAAGTCCGCCGATACCCAGAAATAGCACCAGCTTGCGCAGGTTGGCAGGCACGTCGATGCCGCTGTTGCTCTCTTCGGGCCGCTCGATGTCGCCTTTGAGTGTGGATCCGACTATCAGCACCGGCACCACCATACACACCAGCGAGGCAACGAGCGTCTTCACTATGATGTTCACCGTCGTCACCTGTCCGCCTATCCAAAGCATGATGGTCGTCACGTCGCCTATCGGACTCCATGCGCCGCCCGCGTTGGCGGCCAGTATCACCATGCCGGCATAGAGCCAGCGCTCCCGCTTGTCGGCTATCAACTTGCGCAGCAGGGCCACCATCACGATGGCCGTGGTCATGTTGTCGAGCAGCGCCGAGAGAAAGAACGTGAGGATCGACAGTATCCACAGTAGCTTCTTCTTGTTGGTGGTCTTAATCTTGTCGGTTATGACGCGGAACCCTTGATAGTCCTCGATAAGCGTGACGATGGTCATCGCACCGAGCAGGAAAAACACAATCTCAGCCGTCTCGCCCAAGTTCTCAACCAGATGGGCAGAGATGAAGTTGTGCCACGCTTCGCTGTCCATTTCGGGTTGCGCCTCTGCGTTGCAGAAAACGAAAATCGTCCACAGCGTCGTTCCCAGCATCAGTGCTGTGGCGGTCTTGTTGATTTTGAACGGATGCTCCATAGCTATGCAGAAGTATCCGATTATGAATATAGTAACAAGTCCTATTACCATAAATTTGTGTGTTAGATTTTATGTTTTTGATGTTCTTTGTCTTTGTGGCGTTATAACGCGATTTACGGTATGGCGTTGGTTTCAATCAATTATCTTCTTTGTTTCGCCTGCTGTTTCTGAGCCTCTTCCGCCATCTTCTGCATCTGCTCCAAACGTTGCTGGAACTTGCTCTTCTTCTGTGGTTTGCCTTTGTGTTTCTGGTCGTATTCGGCTATGCGCTGGCGCACCTTCTTCTCGCTCGTAAACCGGCGTATCAGGATCATCTGTATCATAGTGAGCGAGAGCGACACGAAGTAGTATAGGTTCAGGGCCGCCGACTGGCTGTTGAACAGAAACAGCATCATAAACGGCATGAAGTACATCATGAATTTCATGCCCGGCATGCTCATCTGTGCGCTTTGGCCTTTCATGGTGTACCAGGTGTAGAAAAACTGCACTCCGAACATCAGCAGGCAGAACAGCGAGATGTGGTCGCCGTAGAGCGGTATGTTGAAGCCGAAGTCGACTATAGAGTCGTAGGTCGAAAGGTCGTCGCACCACAGAAAAGGCTGCTGGCGCAGCTCGATCGAGGCGGGGTAGAAACGGAACATAGCCCAGATTATGGGCAGCTGTATCAGCGCCGGCAGACACCCCATCATCGGGTTGTAGCCCGCTTTCTTCTGTAGCTGGCTCATCACGCGCTGTTTGGTCATGGCATCTTCTGGGTTCGGGTATTTCTTGTTCAGCTCCTGCATCTCCGGCTGTAGTATGCGCATGATGGCGCTGCCCTGATACGACTTGTAGGTCAGCGGGAAAAGCACCAGACGCAGCATGAACGTCAGCACGATGATGATGATGCCGTAGTTCCAGTTGAATTTCTCCAGCAGGTTGAACACCGGTATGATGGCGTAGCGGCTGATCCACTGCGTCAGGAAGAAACCCCATCCCAGCGGTATCATGCGCTCAAATTTACGGTGCATCGCTCTCAGGTCGTGGTATTTCGACGGGCCGAAGTAGAAGTCCATACCGATGCCGTAGTCTTTCTCGCCGTGATAGTCGAGGAAGATGTTGCTCCCCATGTCGCACAGGTAGTTGGCCGCTGTGTCACTGCGGTTCGTCGCCACCGTCATGTTGGCCGACGCAAATGCCGAGTCTGTCATCAGTATCGCACAGAAGAACTGCTGCTTGTAGGCTATCCAGCTTACGGGGTATTTGACGCTTTTCTCGCTGTCTTTACCGAATTTCAGGTTATCTACTTTCCCTTTCTGCGACTTGTAGTATATGCTTGTGTTGAATCGCTCGGCATCCTTGTTGCGGTTCGAGCTTCCTTTGCCGCTCTTGTCCACTTTCTCCTGTCGGTTCATGCGGTTGTTCCATTGCATACCCAGGTATCCGTTATTCTGCACGGTTTTCTCCAGGTTGTTGAGCCTCACGTCGAATCCCACCGTATAGTCACCCCCTTTCACCGTGTAGGCAAACTCTATGTAGCGCTCCTTGTCCGGAGCCGTGCTGTCCGCCGCCGCCTGCGCCCGGAACCTCAGCACCACCGAGTCCCCCTCCGCAACGTTTATCTCCGTTGGCTGACCTTCCTCCGCGCAGCCCTCCACCGTCATGTCAAACACCAGGTCGCGCGTGTTCACAGCCTCGGCGTGTATGTCGTTCAGCGGCAGCTCGAGGTTGAAGTTCGTGTCCGACGGGCTCACCAGCACCAGCGGCAGGCTGTCGTAGGTCCGGTAGTCGTTCACCACCACCTTGTCTATTCTCGCCCCCTTCGTGTTGAACGCTATGTCCAGTTTGCCGTTTCTGACAGTTATCGTTTTGCTCTCTTTATGGAAGCTTGTCCCGAACGCACCCATCTTGGCCGTCATCATTGCCAGCGCCGCACTGTCGCCCGCTTCCTGCGCCGCTTTCAGAGCCGCCTGCTGCGCACGCAGCGAGTCGGCGTAGGCCGCCTCCTGCAGCTCCGCAAGTTGTATCGAGTCCAGTTTGCGCTGGTATTCGGCCATCTGTCTCGCGCGTTCCTCCTTCGTGGGCGTAACCCAAAACATATAGCCTACGAATATCGCAAATATAAGCACCAGGCCGATGATAGATTGTTTGTTCATGTTCTAAATCGTAATTGTTTAATCCAGTGTCGCTCCGCTGTGTCGGGCATTAATTCATAAAGCGGCAAAGTTACGCTTTTTTTTCGATAAATGAGCCGTTTGTGAAAATCACCGCTATTCTCCGACTCCACGCCTCTTACTTTCGTCGCCCCACACTTCATTTCTCTTGACCGCAGTATGGTGTAAATCTTCATGTTGTCCCCACATCTTTTGTCCCCACATCTTTTGTCCCCATCCTCCGCACACTGACGAAACACTGACGAAACACGGACGAGACACGGACATGACACAGACGAGACACGGACGAGACACGGACGAGACACGGACGAGACACAGACATGACACGGACATGACACAGACGAGACACGGACCGTCCGAAAACCTACCGTCCGCATCATCTCCGTGCGCGAGTTCGGCAAGTCGCCCACCGAGCGCCGCGACGCCATCCGCCAAGAAGTCGACCTCGACTGATTCGCGATTCGGTGACGGCAGCGTGGGGATGACACAATAAAATTCAGGGCGATACGTTACTATTAAAATTGATATGCAAAAAGATATACATTCATAGATTTATTTGCAGGTATTGGCGGCTATTGACAAGAGATGCTGTCTGTGCAAACCAAATGTGTCTTCGTTAGCAAATGGGATAAGAACGCTTAATCTGTAAACCGTTTGTAAAAAGCATTACAGGACACAACACTATATTGAAATCTATATGACAAATAGATACTTTTATAAATCCACAATTCAGGGCTTCATTAATGCGACGAAAGATGAAATATTTGGTCAGATAGCGTTGATGGATGAAGGCGATAGTGTGTCCGAACAAAAGTATGCCTGGAGCGAGGAAATAGATGTCTTGAAGCAGGTCTTGTCACCGTGGATGGATGAGTATGCTGAAATCATTTTTGAATATTCTATCCCTCGACTTGGGAAACGAGTTGATGTGGTAATACTACTAAGGGGTATCATATTTGTCATTGAGTTCAAAGCAGGGCAGAGTACCTATTTACAGTCTGACATGGAACAGGTGATGGATTATGCACTTGATTTGAAAAATTTCCATGTGGGAAGCCATCATCGCGTCATTGTTCCCATTTTAGTTGCGACAGAGGCTAAGACGGTTAGTCACAAACTGGCATTCTCTGTTTATGACGACCGAATATACAATCCTCTTATGTCGAATGCCGATACTCTGCAGAGACTCATCGACCGAGTGATTGAGAACGAGAATGCCATACCATCAGAAGAAGATGAATTTGCGCATTGGGCCATCAGCAGATACTCACCGACACCTACTATTATCGAGGCTGCCAGTGCACTATATCAGTCACATTCGGTAGAGGATATCACACGCCATGAGGCAGCAGGCGCAGCTCTTGAAGAAACAACGCAGTTTGTTCTGGATGTAATTCAGAAGAGCAAACAAAATGAAGAAAAGAGTATTTGTTTCGTTACGGGTGTTCCTGGGGCAGGCAAGACACTTGTGGGTTTGAATGTTGCCATTCAGCAATCCCTGAAAGAAAAAACTGCACCCGAGGAGGATAGGAATCTTGCCGTTTATCTCTCTGGCAATGGACCTTTGGTAAAGGTTCTCACCGCAGCATTGGCAAAAGACAAGCAGCGCAAAGAACGAGAGAAAGGTAACAAGTGCAATATCACGGATGCTAAACGCGAGGTGTCGCAGTTTATCCAAATTATCCATCGCTACCGTTCTAACATGCTCGCAAAAATCAAACTGCCAATAGAAAACGGACGTCTGGAAATTGACGAGTTAAAATCTGTAGCTCACAAGACAGCTGGTCACGGCGAGGTGGAGCATGTGGCTATCTTTGATGAAGCACAACGTAGCTGGGATTTGGAGCACTTGGCAGGATGGCTTGCCAGGGGTGGCAGCCGTGGAGGAATGAAAAAGGTACCAAACTTCCCGATGTCCGAAGCAGAATTCTTGATATGGTCTCTCGATTTACGTAAGGACTGGGCTGTAATAGTCTGCCTAGTGGGTGGCGGTCAGGAAATCAATACTGGTGAGGCTGGTATTGGCGAGTGGATTCGTGCGATGAACGAAACGTTCCCCGATTGGAAAGTTTATATATCCAAGCACCTTACAGATAAGGAATATGCAGAGGGAAATGTCGCCGAACTGGTGGGTAACAACAAAAATGTACAACAGGTAGAGCAATTGCACTTGGCCGTCTCCATGAGGTCATTCCGCGCCGAGAAGCTTTCTAACTTCGTACATTACGTTTTGGATAGGGATGTTGTACAAGCAAATGCACTTTATCAGGAATTCAAGGACAGATACCCACTATATTTAACGAGAGAACTCGAGAGGGCAAAACGATGGCTTGAGGGAAAAGCCCGTGGCTCCGAGCGATATGGCATTGTCGTATCCTCACAGGCTTATCGACTTAAACCACTGGCCATTGATGTCCGTTTGCAACCCGATGTAGAGCACTGGTTCTTGGCCGACAAGACAGATGTCCGCTCGTCGCTTTTCCTTGAAGATGCTGCAACAGAGTTCGATATTCAAGGCCTTGAACTCGATTGGACCTGCCTTGTCTGGGATGGTGATTTCAGATATACCCCCGATGGTTGGGATCATTTTGCATTCAAGGGAAGTAAGTGGAATAAGATTAGAAATAAAGATGCACAATCCTATCAACTTAATGCCTACCGAGTGCTAATGACTCGTGCCCGACAGGGTATGATTATTTGTGTTCCTGAGGGTAATTCTGAGGACCACACCAGACTGCCAGAATTCTACAATACGACATATGAATACTTGAAATCTATTGGGATTGAAGAAATATGATGGAGAGAAAACAACATGATATTGCCTACCGCACACGCAACGAGTTCCTGATGTATGCCGTCAACCGCAAGAAATTGGATGAGAAGTTGCAACTGTGGCAGACCCTCGACGAGATGACCTCGATGAAAATCCTTTCTCGCATCGAAGGCGACGAGGAACGCACCAAGCGTGTCCTCGAAGGCCTCAAAACCTTAGTGGAAGAACAGATAACAGTCCTTATTCCCGCAGCAGAAGAGGGCAAGTCCGCCACCCAAAGCATCTCCGCCGCCAAGATAGACGAGATGCTCGCCAATCTGAAGGCCACCGGCTTCACCAGCTACTGGGCATAAACCATTTAGTATGGAAGAGAAGTCCAATAAGCAAAAAGTCCAAACTATGTCTGGATAATTAAAATGGAGCCATTGAATCTATTACTTGACAATACCAAATATTAACCATAAGCAATGGACCTCCTGCGCATCGAACACGAAGACTTCACGCTGACGGTGGAGAGTACCCAGTTCCAACGAATGTGGGACAAGGGGAGTCGCATCCTCGGCAGGGAGAAGTTGACCTCCTCTTACCAATTGGGTGAGGGCGTGCAGAAAGTGGTGCTGGTGCAAGAGGAGGTAGAGCGTGAAATCGCACAGGACGATGCCGAGGTACCTGCTGTATTCTTCGAACAGACGGACTATAGCGTGTGGGTGGATTTCTCCGACCCCAAGGTAACAAAAGCATGGTTCGACAGTCCAAGAAAGGATGTCAACGACCGCTTCTCTTGGAAAGGGAGCAAGCAGATGTTGGCAGGATTCCTGAACTACGGTAACGAGATTGGCCGTGCCGACATGCCGATATGTTACACCGTGGACGGAGTGTAGAAAAAGTTTGTTTTCTCCTACGACGTCATCTCGGCCAAGTTGGACTACCATCACGACTGGAAGATTATCCTGCAAGACATCGAAGCGGAGTATCGCATGCTGTCGCTGGGCTACCTGCGGCGCACCTACCACGGCATCAAGGAGGAGCAAGGAGAATCTTACGACATCATCTGGTGGAACATCTTCGGCGGTCTGCAAGCCGACTTCCTCCGCACAATACACAATATCATCGATCGCCCACGTCACCGTCTGAAAGCCTTCGAGACCTATAAGCGCGCCGATCAGATACGCCGTTTCACCCCACAGTTGGAGCAACAACTGGCCGAACATCGCTCGGAGGAGCAACGACTTTACCACGTGGAGGAGCAGCAGAACACCTACAATACCCCGGAGAACCGCTTTTTGAAACATGCCCTGCTGACCGTGCAGAAGCGATATGCCACATTGTCAGCACGGGTGCTACAGCAGGGGGATGGCACCTTGGCCGAATCCAAGAAAAAAGAAATCGCCGACACCCGAGATGAACTGCTACGCCTGTCGCGCCATCCTTTCTTCCGCACCGTGGGACCATTCGACGGCATCAAGCAGGAGTCGCTCATCCTCCAAAGGGACATCAACTACTCCTGACTGTTCCGCATCTTCACCATACTGCAAAAATCCTTCAGTCTTAACGATGGTCTCTACCGAATGGAGACCAAAGACATCGCCACCCTGTACGAAATCTGGTGCTTCATCCAGGTGGAGAAGGTGGTCAAAGAGCTGACCGGCACCGAACCCGAGCAGCAGAGTCGCACGGAGATGAGCGGTCTCTTCACCTACTCGCTCGGCAAGGGCGAGCACTCGAAGATTATCTTCAAGAAGGACGATGTGACGCTTGCAGAGTTGGTCTATAATCCCCGCCACAGCGACAAAGACGACATCAAGGGAATAGGCGAACTGGAGTCGAAGACTGTGCCGCAGAAGCCCGACATCGTGCTGCAGCTGACCAAAGACGACCTGCAGGAAGGCATGAAGCTAACCTACCTTTTCGATGCCAAATACCGCTTGGAGAAAGATGGTGCGAACGATGTGCCACCCGACGACGCCATCAACCAGATGCACCGCTACCGCGACGCTATCTATTACAACAATAAGCACCACGACGAGAAAATCAAGAAAGAGGTCATCGGCGGTTACATACTCTTCCCCGGAAGGATGGACGAGGCATCGCGATTCCGTCGCAGCATCGACGAGGTGAATATCGGAGCTTTCCCTATGCGTCCCGGCGACAACCAGCACGAACTATTGTCCGACTTCATCAAAGACCTACTGAACAAACACGCCGTTGAAATCGTCGAGCAAGTTATCCCGCAGAAAGGCACCACGCTCGAAGTGAAGAATCGTGTCCTCGTCGGTGTAGTCAAGCCCGACAATCCTCAGTATGAGAATTTCAAGAACGGCACCGCCACCTTCTACTACTCTGGCGACACCTTCCCAACCACCATACCACTGGACGGTATCGACTACTTCGCCCCATATATACCCGACAAGGGAATACGTGACCTGTATCTTGTGACAGGTATTCATACATCTATCAAGGCCAAAGGAGTAGAGGACGACAAACTTCGCATCACTTTCGACCTTAAGTTTGCCCGTCAGCTGTTTTCTGACTATAGGATAGTTTCACTCCCAATACAACACACATTCAACGACACCACATTGGACAAACTGACCGCGGAATGACCGACAGGATGACACCGGAGCAGCGGCATAGGTGTATGTCGCATATCAAGGGCTCGGGGACGAAGCCAGAGTTGCTGGTGCGGCGGTGGCTGTGGGGACATGGGTATCGTTATAGGCTGAACGTCAAGAGTGTACCCGGCAAGCTCGACATCGTGCTGCGACCCTACCGCACGGCGATATTCGTCAACGGGTGTTTCTGGCACGGACACAACGTAAGAATGCGTGAACGTGGGAATGCGTTAATGCGTGAGTGTGTGGAAAGTTCTCCCTGCTGCAAGATTCCGCAGACCAACCGCGTCTTTTGGGTGGAGAAGATACTCCGCAACCAGGAGCGCGACGAGCGCAACTACCAGACGCTGCAGGACAACGGCTGGCAGGTCATTGTGGTTTGGGAGTGCCAGCTGAAGTCCGACAAACTGAAGCGCACCATGCGCGAGGTGGAGCTGCTGTTGAATGAGAAGATGTTGTCGCTCTACCGCCACAAACCTATTCCATACGGCATAGAAGAAGGGGAAGGACAACTGCCTATGGCTGCTGAGGGCAGGAAGGCACAGGAATAATCAAAAAAATCTTTTGGCGGTTTCGGGGGGGGGACAAATCATTGCCGGAGACTCGAAGAGATGGCTCCCATCATTATACATATCAAGTGTTTTCCACGCCATAACGTTGTTTCCCGTGATATTTTATAGGGACTGCCGGTTGATGCCGCGAGAAATGCGTAATGAGACGGTGCACCTGTGGCAGTATGAGCTGCTGCTGATGGTGCGGTTTTACGTGTTGTATCTGCTGTTCCGGGTTGTGGTTTTGCTCCGTTATTCGCGCCACATGCCGTAGTTACAGATACTGCCAATGGCGGCGGAGCACTATATGGTTGCCGCAGAGGAGAGTCTGTGTATTGTGAGACTGTACTTCATAATGACCCCAGTGCCAGGGCATCCGATGCCTGTGACCACCTGTGATAGTATGCGGAGTTTTTCGTTGTTGACTGGTTTGCCGCCCGCCATAGCTGTCATGATGGCTCTTTCGTCGAGAGCGTCCTATTGCAGGACACCCGCATGGCCGATATCCATAAGAAGCGGATAGTGGACAGCCGCGACGTGCTGAACCGCCTGCGTGTCACCCATTCTTTCGCACAGCCGGGCCTTTCGACGGTATCCAGCAGGAGTCGCTTGTCCGGCAGAAGGATGTGAACTACTCCAAGATATTCCGCGTCTACATCATACTGCAGAAGTCCTTCATCTTCAATGATGGCCTCTACCGCATGGAGACCAAGGACATCTTGAACAATTGTTTTAAACCACGCAGAAGAGATTCCAACACGAAGTATTTTACCACGCTTAGCGCGACTGCTTTTTGCCCGCAGGCTTTGTTCAACCGCCGAAGTTGTCGTACATTATGTTCTCTTCTTCCACCCCGAGGTTGTAAAGCATTTCGGTCACGGCTTTGCTCATCGGGCCGGGACCGCACATGTAGTATTCTATCTCCTCGGGTTCGGGATGGCTGTTCAGGTAGGTGTCGTTCATCACTTGGTGTACGAATCCCACGGTGTATTTCACCCCGGCGGCGTCGGCTGACGGATCCTGTCGGTCGAGGGCCAGATGGAAGTGGAAGTTCGTGAAGTCTTTCTCCAGCCGCAGGAAGTCGTCGAGATAGAACACCTCGTTCAGCGCGCGCGCACCGTAGAAGTAGTGCATCTCTCGGTCGCGCACACCCAGTGTGCGTGTGAGGTGCATGATCTGCGCCCGCAGCGGCGCCATGCCAGCGCCGCCGCCAATCCACACCATCTCGGGCAACCGCATGCCGCTTGCCGACGGCTTGTGTTCCCTCACATGAAAATCGCCGTAGGGCCCCGACATGACGACCTTGTCGCCGGGCTTGAGCGAGAAGATGTACGACGAGGCTATGCCGGGGTTCACCTTCTGGAATCCTTTGCGGTCGGGGGTCAGCGGCGGGGTGGCTATGCGCACCGTCAGCATAAACACGTCGCC
>CAJONE010000010.1 GCA_905235855.1 uncultured Bacteroidales bacterium | reverse complement strand
GGTACTTGGCGAAGCCATATTTGATTTCCGAGCCCACCACCTCGTCGGCCTCGTTGCGCACCTCGCGGGTCTTGGCACCGAAGCCATACTGTGTGCGGTGCGCCTCGTCGGCAATGACAACCACATTGGTTCTATTGGTCAGCAGGTCGTAGCGGTTGCCCTCCTCGGGCTGGAATTTCTGTATGGTGGTGAAGACCACACCTCCCGACTGCACCTGCAGCAGGTGTTTCAGGTGGTCGCGGCTGTCGGCCTGCACGGGTGTCTGGCGCAGCAGCTGCTTGGAGGCCACGAAGGTCTCGAAGAGCTGGTCGTCGAGGTCGTTGCGGTCAGTGATGACCACCACCGTGGGGTTGTTCAGACGCTGTACTATCCTGCCTGTGTAGAACACCATCGACAGCGATTTGCCGCTGCCCTGCGTGTGCCACACCACACCGGCGCGATGGTCGCCGGTCTGCTGCTCCTTGACGGTCTTGAATCCGAAATTCTCCGGCGACTCTGCAGCCTCGGGCACGGCGCTGTTGATGCCTGTGGCACGGAGGGTGGACTCCACAGCCTTGTTGACAGCATAGTATTGATGGTAGGCAGCCACCTTCTTCACCGTGGTGATGGTCAGCTGGCCAGTGGCCTTGTCTTCGTGCTTGTCTTTCTCGAAGACGGTGAAGGCTTGCACCAGGTCGAGAAGCGTCTCTCGGTTCAGCATACCGCGCAGCAGCACCTCCAGCTCACCCACCAGATGCGAGGCCACGGTTTCGCCGTCCTCGCTCTTCCAGGCCGAATAGCGACTCAACCCTGCCGACAGCGAGCCCGCGCGGGCTTCCAAACCATCGGAGATGACGATTAGCTCATTGTATACAAACAGCGACGGTATCTGCGCTTTGTAGGTCTCTATCTGGTTGTAGGAGGCTCTGATGGTGGCCTCCTCGTCGGCAGCATTCTTCAACTCCATCACCACTAACGGCAGACCGTTGACAAACAGCACTACGTCGGGTCGCAGGTTGTGGCCGTTCTCCACGACGGTGAACTGGTTGACCACCGTGAAGTCGTTGTTCCAGGAGTCGTCAAAGTCCACCAGCCACACCTTCTTGCCGCGTTCCTCGCCCTGTTCGTAGACCGACACCGTCACGCCCTGCGTCAGCAGTTCGTGGAAACACTCGTTGTCGGCCAACAGGTCGGTGGAATCGATACGCAGCACCGTCTTGACGGTTTCGTCGAGTACCGCAGCGGGCAGCGACGGATTGAGCCGCCGCACTGCCGCCTCCAGTTTCTCGCGCAGCACCACCTCGCTCAACGATGTCCGCATAGGCGACTGTCCATCCGGCGCGATATCAGGGCCGTAGAGGTATTCATACCCACGACTCTGCAATATCTCGATGGTCATCTGCTCAATATCCGATTCCGTCAGCTTGGTCATAACATTATATGTTTAGTTTCCAATATCCGTTTTTGTATTCTCCGATGCGTTCCAGAATACATTTTTCCTTAAGTGTCTTAATAGCCCTATATATATTCGATCTATCAACACCTATTCTTTCAATCATTTCATTATATGTCACCCTATTGTTTTCGGTAATCATTCCAATAATGCGTTTCTGAGTTTTGTTGAAATTTACAGTTGCGTTTACAGTTGCGTTTACAGTTGCATTTACAGTTGCATTTACAGTTGCATTTACAGTTGCATTTGCAATGCTATTTACAGGTGCATTTACAGGTGCATTCAAAACAACACGTTTGCCACAGCCTTTGTGTACAGGAATAAACACATTGATGAAACTTCGTTCACTATTGGTCTCAACTGTAGCTCGCGGCGAGCCGTTCTTTTTCAATTCCTCTTGAATATTGGCAAAAGCCCCAATGCTTCGGTAAACGTCCGTTGGATTCCAACCCTTTTTGAACTCAATGCGGTTAGACTCTATTTTTCTCCTGTTCAACAGGTCTTCTATGTTTATCGGCAGTGCCATATTTCATTTGTTTTTGTAAGTTTCCCTTCTTCGATCCTTCTATGTGGGTTCTATAATCCTTCGGCGATGGTTCGGTGATTTTAGTCTGTGAAAAGATACTCTTCCTTATATTCTATATGGTAATGTTTCAAAAAGTCAAGGTATTCTTCGTGGAATGTCTTATGTTTGTGGTGCGTTTTTTGATTTAAGATGTATTGCTTCGTCTTTTCAACTTGCGAGTCACTTACCGAGAACACACCATATCCTCCTTGCCAGGCAAATTTTGAATAGCGAGAAGCCATTGTTTTTACCCATTTACTGCTGCATTTTTTGATGTCCTCTACAAAGTCAGCGGTTGAAATTGTCCTTGGCAGGGTGCAAAGAATATGGATGTGGTCAGGCATTCCGCCTATTTGAATAACAAAACTTCCTTTGTTCCGGACTATCCCATCGATATATGCAAACATTTTTGGACAATCATCCTCCAACAATGTAATCCCATCATTTTTTATGTGGAACACCAGATGAATATATATTTGTGACAATGATTGTGACATAATTATATTTTTTCTATTGTTTAATTTTTTGATTCATCGCAGTGAAAGCCAGACCGACGGGCTGGAACAAATGTAGCCCAGCGGCAACGCCCTGGGGTTTCGTCGTGTGACACGGGCAGAAGCAGACCGACGGGCTGGAACAAATGTAGCCCAGCGGCAACGCCCTGGGGTTTCGTCGCGTGACACAGGCAGAAGCAGCCTGAAGGGCTGCAACAACACTGGGTACAATACGGATATGTCGCAGCCCTTCAGGCTGCTGGGGACGGTATAATCCATCTGTCGTATGGCGTTGCCATACGCTATATCTGTTGGAGCCTTTCAGTCTCTGCCGAGGCACGGAGTGCCGCAACAGATACAGCCCGGGGGCAACGCCCCGGGTATGCGATACGACCATATCAAATGCAGTCTGTAGGGCTGCAACAATATTGGGTACACAACGGATATGTCGCAGCCCTACAGGCTGCATTTGACGGGAAATGACATCCGAACCCACCGCGATGCAGTGGGCTATATCTGTTTGATCCCTTCGGGCTCGACTCACTATATATCCCGTTTCAATCATATATTTTCACTTCGCCAGACATTAGACGGGGGAGCAACATGTCTCGTTGGACTGACAGCGAGAGGATTTGATATTGGTTGGATTTTATCTTCTCTAAAAATGATCCGACTTGTTTGTCAAATGTTTTAATGAGTTCATAATCTGTACAAATTGTTTGTTGTTTTATCAAATCTTGACTGATATTTTGTTGAGCAGCACCTGTCGCTAAATTAATCAAATCTTGTTTATGAAAAATAGTCCATCCAAAAAGATAAGAGTAGGGGTATTTCTCATTAGGAAGTAATGCACATACGGCCTGATTACAGGTCATCGGGTGTGCTAAAATGCCGTACTCCCCCACAGTTGCTCCATACATTGCAATCAGTACGCTATTAGCAGGCAGTACCTTTGCCGATGAATTACACACAGCCTCTTCTGTTATATTCTCTTCTGTTTCAAAAATAAAAGTTCCGTGTAGTTCTTTAGACTTCACCCATCCGAAAGATCCAGAAGTGTAATATTTCATTATTTTTCGAGAAGGTGTTCCTCCTGATGTCGTTTTGATATAGTCACCCAGTTTGCCTTCTTTCCAGGTGGGGTTGGGGTTTTCGATGAAGTAGTGGCGGAAGAGGGTTTCGGCGAGGGCTTCGAGGGTCTCGTTCTCCCGATGCAACAAATCTATCTTATCATCCAACGAACTCAACACCCCCGCTATCCGCTTCTGCTCAACAAGTGATGGCATTTTTAAAACAATATTTTCAAAATCACTTTTATTCACAATAGGAACAGCCGTCCCATCCCCACCTAATACTCTCAATGTATCATAAGCATTCAAAAGCGAGTAATAGACAAAATCATTATCGTACTCTTTGTACGGAACAATTGCGTTTATTTGCTGATTCGTAATACACATGACGTTATTCATAACCACTTTCCCCATATCAGAACCTATGCAGGTCACAAGGATGGATTTGGGTGGCAATACTTTCTTTTTTAGTCGTTCAAGGCCGGATACCGAAAGCTTGCGAATACTATTCTTCGCATATTTACCATAATTACAATAATCCGATGGGGTTATAAAAAGAAAATTATTCCCCCAATCTTCAGGATTACGAACCGAAGGTGTCTTCCCTGTAATAATTTCTCCTACCTCTCCCAATTTATATTCTTTCCATTCTGTCATGATTGTTTTTTAGGAGTTGCTATAAAGTCGTTTGTGAAAAATCTTTGTTTAAACTCAATAATCTTGAACCATCAAGGAAAGGAAATAGATTCAGTTCATCTACTTCATACTCTATTTTGAAATCCTCATTTAAGGAATCACTGAAACACCTTCTTTTTTTGAGGGTTGCAACAGTCTCATATACTTTATTTCCTCATAAAGCCATGGAGAGAATGTCTTTTTCTTTAACCCATTTGTTAAACTTATTGATTCATTGCTTTCTAAAAAAAATACAATATTTAGAATTCTTGATAACATCTAACAAGGACATTGAGAGTATTGCATGCACATGAGAAGTGGTGAAATTACGTTTTTTATAATCATATGTCTTGCTATGCTTTCGATAACAATATTTGTCGTCTATTTCTTTCAACAATTCATCGGCACTTCCCCATGCAATAGAATCAACAAAGCAGGTCTTCCCGCAATGACATTGCAACCAAGCAGCTAACAAATATGCGGCTTCTACATCATTATGCGAGTGAGAAATAAAAAAATCATATACATTATTATTATGAGTTTCTAGTGGGAAATAATTATTTTTTAATGCATTTCCATTAATTATTCCATTGTCTGGTATCAGTAATGGTCGAATAATTTTCTTATACTTTGACTTTTGCTTTTTTATAGCATCCACATTGGAGGATGAGACATAAGGTCGCAACACATATATTGCCTCTTGATTTGTTCTAAATGCTAATTCCATATTATTTCAATGTTTTCCATCTATTATATAAATATTCAATCACATTAAGGTTTAATGATTCTATCTGTTCCTTTCCATATAAGCATATCGTTACTCCTTTTGAAATATGTAACCCTTTGGATAGATGTGCTGCCTGAATAATTGTATTTAAGATCTGCATATTCGTTAAATCATATCCTGCAAGTCCTCCACCTACAAGTGGTATATATACAGGTTTTCCATCATGTAGTTGTTCTATTCCATTAAACATTTTGCGAATCACTTCTGGGAACTCTTCTGTTGACACCTCTATGTGTTCATTTGAATTGAATCGTGCAACAGCGACAAGAATATATATTTTATTGCTCTTTTGTATTCGTACACAAGTTCCCAATGGATACCTATCCTGAGGTAAATCATTGACCATTGTTCTTTCCCTGTTCCTTGGTAATTTATCAAACAGTGAGAGTTGTGCATCTATTTGACTTCGTAAAAATGCAATATCTTTAGAAAACAACCGAATGAATTGACCATGTATAGAGTTTCTATTTATTATTCCATCATCAATATGTGTATCAAAAAACTCATTAACAGGAACTACTATTGCACAATCACTATTTTTAAACAGGTCTCTTTCTTGAATTGTGAGTTTAGTTCGCTTATTTATTTCGAGTGTCAATTTCTTTTTTTTACATAATAATCTACATAAGGCATATACAATACTTACTATAAAAATAGATACACCAATAATGATTTTAATGGACTGATTTGAGACAGAACAGAATATCTCAATTAGTTCATATATCAACAACAATATAGCTAAACACTCAAGGAAGTGCGATCCTAATATACGTCTATATTGCCAAATTGTATTCAATTTTTTCTCCATAATATCTTTATCTACATATTGCATTTTTTATACGTTCATACGCCCATTCACGGTGGACACCATCAAAAATATCTGAACCTATGTGTATTCCAATTCCACGAAGGGCAGGGGGACATATACTATAATCAGGTTGAGTTAATCCATTGTATATTACTACGATATTTTTCAATTCGCCTGCATTATAGTCTTTTATCGCCATCTCACATTCATATTCTATATAACTCCTTTTGTCGATAGGATAGCCTTTACTACAATATGAAGATATGTAAAATGGGCAAAAAGAACAGGCTCCGCTTCGGAGCGAAGATGTCTTCTCTCCAACAATAAGAACAAATGTCTTTGAAATAGACATCCTTTCTCGTAAACTACGCTTAATGTTGCAATTCAGGGTATCATCACTCGATTGAGTTACTTCATGAACATTAACATAATGCAAGGAGAGATGATTGTTTTTATTCCACTCTTCAAGTTTGTCTATTAAATCTTTATCACCAGTCCAATCGCCAGCAATGTATGTTTTGGTTCTATATACCATGTCATAAATACTCATATTCTTTTTTGTTTTTATTAGTTCATCTTATTTTTCCTCGTAATAACACGAGTAACCAATACCTTTCATAAAGATTACGCGGTCGTTGATTTTATCAGTGTGGGCCTGGTACAACAACTCACGAATGTACGTATTATCGGTGTAGCTTTCTATCACGGTATTCATCTCCTTTTTATTTGTTTTCTTTCCATTCACTCATATCACAACTTTTCTTTTAAGTCTTCTATCTCTTGGGATACTTTTTCACGTTCCTCAAAATGTTTGTCTTTCACTAGCCCAGCCATCGGGGAGAACGGGCTTGTTTTGCATAGATTATCCAAGGAGTTATACCGTCTTTCTTTCTCGCGTAACTTCCTGCGCAGGTAGCCCTTGCTGTTCTTGACCATAAAGACCAAAGTTGCCACCATCACCACAAGTGATGCAAAGGCGATTATTAGTGTTAGTGTTCCAGTACTCATATCGTTCTCTATTCTTTATTTTCAGTTATTAAGTAATCCTTAATAACTGGTTTTTCAGTTGTAAAGTAATCCTTTACAACTGGGTGTTTCTTATGTTCAATTGTTTTCTCCACTCAATTCTCTTTCAATATCTTCGATGCTGGACAATTGTTCCACAAATGTGGAATTATTTGTTTCTCAAACACCCCCAAGTTGAGGGTGTTTCTTTACTATTTGGATATGTTTTCCTCAATCAGTTTTTGTAATTCCTCTTTGCTTGGCAGATAGGTCTGATATTTGCTGGCGAAGATCTGGTTGTTGTCTTTCGGTAGGGTAATCTCAACCATTGCATCGCTTTTGTCAGTACACAACAAGATTCCAATAGTCGGATTCTCCTCCTCGGTTTTCACGAAGCGGTCGTAGTAGTTGACATACATCTGCATTTGCCCAAGGTCTTGGTGCTTCAATGTTCCTCGTTTGAGGTCTATCAACACAAATGCACGAAGCAGACGATTGTAAAATACCAAGTCCACACGGAAATGCTGCTCGTCGAAGGTAAAGCGCACCTGTCGTCCTACAAAGGTAAACCCTTTGCCCAATTCCAGCAAGAATGTCTGCAAATGGTCTATCAGTCGTTGTTCCAACTCGCTTTCGCTGTATTGTGGCAACTCTTTCAGCCCAAGGAACTCCAACACGTAGGGGTCTTTCACCACATCCTCAGGCTTCTCTATTATCTGTCCTTTTTGTGCTAGCGACTTCACTCCCTTCTTGTCTTTGCTAAGAGCCAACCGTTCATACAGCGAACTGTCGAACTGTCGTTGTAATTCCCGCAGACTCCAGTTATTCTCCGTGGCCTCAATCTCATAGAAACGCCTTTCGTCGGGGTTCTCAATGCGCATCAGCTTCAAATAGTGCGACCAACTGAGGGTGAAATGCAATTTGTCAGACGCTGTCTGACCTTTTTGAGAAGATTCCGCAGACAGTGTCTGCGAAATTGGAGAAATCCGAGACGGTGTTGCGGAATTTTCTTCTTTCAATGATTTTCTAGACGGTGTTTGGAAAAATTGAATTCTATGCGAATAGATTACATAGAACTGTCTCATTTGTTCTATGTTTCTTTCAGAGAATCCTTTTCCGAATTTCCTTGTAAGCCTATTGGACAATTGCCTAATAACAGCTTTCCCATAATTAGCTCGATAGTTGCCTTGCTGCTCATCCTCTACAATCATCCGACCTATCTCATAATAGGTGTAGACCATGGCAGTGTTGACCGCCGTGATGGTGCGTTTGCGGGCTTCTTCTATCAGATGCTCTATCTTTTCTCCTAAATCTATCTTCTGTATCTGCTCCATAATTAGTCAATCTTTATTTTTGACAGGTTCTCCAGTATCACTTTGTTCAGGCGTTCTTCTTCTTTCAGTTGCTCTTCGAACTCGGCGCGGAGGGCGGTGAAGCGTTCGGCGAAGTTGAAGTCGTCTTCCTCTTCGGGCAAGCCGACATAGCGGCCGGGAGTGAGGACATAGTCCAGTTCCGCCACACGGCTGACGGGAACAGAGGCACAGAAGCCCGGCACATCGGCATAATCCTTGGACTCGTCGCGCCAACGGTGGTAGGTGTCAGCAATGGTGCTGATGTCGTCCTCGGTCAGCTCGCGAGTGCGGCGGTTGATAAGATGACCCATATTGCGGGCGTCGATGAAAAGTATCTCCCCTGCCCTCTTGGTGCGGTTGCGGCTGACGAACCACAGGCAGGCGGGAATCTGAGTGTTAAGGAACAGCTTGGCCGGCAGATTGACGATACAGGCAATAAGGCCTTTGTCGATAAGCGCGCGGCGTATCTCGCCCTCGCCGCCGGTCTTGGATGTCAGAGACCCTTTGGCCAGTACGAAGCCTGCCTGTCCCTTGGGTGCCAGATGATAGACGAAATGCTGTATCCAGGCGAAATTGGCATTGCCCGTAGGCGGCACACCATACTGCCAGCGGGCATCACCACGCAGCTGGTCGCCACTCCAGTCGCTATCGTTGAAGGGCGGATTGGCTATGACATAGTCGGCCTTTACGTCCTTGTGGGCGTCGTTGAGGAACGACCCTTCGGTGTTCCACTTCACCTGCGAGGCGTCGATGCCGCGAATGGCAAGGTTCATCTTGCACAGGCGCCAGGTGGTCTGGTTGCTCTCCTGCCCGTAAATGGAGATATCCTCCACGCGTCCCTGATGCTGACGCACAAACTTGTCGCTCTGCACAAACATACCGCCCGAGCCACAGCAGGGGTCCAGCACACGGCCTTGATAAGGCTCCAGCATCGTCACCAACAGCTCCACAACGCTGCGCGGCGTATAGAACTGGCCACCCTTTTTGCCTTCTGCCAAAGCGAACTCACCAAGGAAATACTCGAACACGTGGCCCAGCAGGTCGGCACTCTTCGTGCTAGTGTTCTCCAATGTGCTGTTGCCAATAAGGTCTATCAGCTCGCCCAACGATGTGGGGTCGAGGTTGGGGCGGGAAAAAACCTTGGGCAGCACACCCTTCAGCGAGCGGTTCTCGCGCTCGATGGCATCCATCGCCTCGTCAATCAACCTGCCTATCTGCGGATTTTTGGCATTGGCCACCAAGTGGCTCCAGCGGGCGCTCTCCGGCACATAGAACACATTCTCGGCCAGGTATTCCTCGCGGTCCTCGGGGTCGGCACCATCGGCCTGTTGCTTCACCAGTTCGGCGTATAAACGTTCGAAAGACACTGATATATAGCGCAGGAATATCAATCCCAGCACCACGTGCTTATACTCCGCCGCGTCGATATTCTTGCGCAGTTTGTCCGCCGCCTTCCACAGGCGCTTCTCCAACGGTTCTTCTATGATAGTTTTCTTCTTTGACATGTTTACTTTTTCATTTGTTTAAATAACTCCCATATCACTATGGCAGCGGCACAACTGACGTTGAGCGAGTGTTTGGTGCCGTGCTGCGGTATCTCCAAAGCACCGTCGCACAGTGACATGACAACCTCGCTCACCCCCTCAATCTCGTTGCCGAGCACCAGCGCCACAGGCTTGTCGGTCGCAATCGTATCCTTGTCGAGCTTCAGGCTGTTGTGTGCCAACTCGACAGCATAAATCCTGTAGCCGTGTGCTTTCAGGTTTGTCACGCATTCGGCTGTGTCCTCGTGATACGACCAATCTACCGAATCTTCGGCTCCCAGTGCCGTCTTGTGAATCTCGCGGTGGGGTGGTGTGGCGGTGATACCGCAGAGTGCGATATGTTCGACACGGAAAGCGTCGGAAGTGCGAAAAACCGAGCCGATGTTGTTAAGGCTTCGCACATTGTCAAGAACCACGGTCAGCGGCAATTTTTTTGCCGCTCGAAACTCATCAACCGTCAGACGCCCCATCTCCTCTAAGGCAAGTTTTTGCATAATGCAGTCATTTTAGGATGCAAAGATACAACAATCAATCCAATCCATCGCCGCAACATACACGAAAATATATAGCGAAAATGGCACATTCCGTTCGCCATTTCCGCTCATGCCAAAAAACAATAGTGACCTGTTACCTGCGAATGGTACAGACCACAGAACTCAGGTCGCCAATCACATTATTTCAGCCAGTAGGCCCGCAGCCTCCGCCACCAGTTCTCCGCATGGTTTCTTGCCCGCCTGCAGCAGCCGTGCGCACACTATGTCGCCGTTCGATTCGCGAAACCGCTCTACCAGAGTTCGCACATCGCCGGTGTGTCCGGTCAGTCCGCACACCATTGCCATGCCGCTCACACAGCCGCACACCTCGCGTGTGCCAGCCAGTCCGCGTCCGAACGGTGCTGCCACGTTCATCGCATCTGTTGCAGTGACAGGAAGTTTGTCGGCCCAGGCCATAACCACCGACTGGCAGCAGTTGCACCCCTGTTTGTGCAAATCGCGTGCTGCATCAGCTCTTGTCTCTTTGTTCATATTATGCGCTTTGAAAGTTGTAAGTCCAAGTTTTCTTATCTGATTTCAATTAGCCGTTCATTGGTCACGCATTGCCTCGACCAACTCCTTGGCCGTCCGGATATGCTCCATATTTGCCGTGCGTTCCAGTGCGGCTGGCGAATTGTTTCTCAGCAGGGTGAGGTATCTCTGCTGCAGGTCGGTCACTTGCCGCAGGTGTTCGCCGCTGTCGCTCCATTCCACGTCGGCCTCTTTCATCATGGTGTCGTATAGTTTTGTCAACAGTCGGAAGTTCAGGTATTTGTGAGCCTCACGGTTGTTTTTGTCGATAGTCGCAAACAGATCTATGTTGTTTTCGAACTGCCGTTGCAGCGAGTCGATGGCCTCAAGGTCACGCAATCTCACATTGGCCTTGGGGGTGCGGTCTGACATCAGGTTCTCGTAAGCTGTGGCGTAGTCGTCGCGCCACTGTTTTATGCCGCTGCATTTTGCAAGCAAAGCCGCGTGTCGACGTGAAATGTCGCTTTCGCGCGTGTCGATGGTGTCCCAGATGTTGGGCACTTTATTGTATGATTGCCCTTTCATAAGTTCTATAAGCAGATGCCCGTTGTAGTCGACTTCGAGTTCTGCGGCATAGGAGTCGAAACCTATAGAGTCATTCCGCATGCGATTGATACGGCAATGGGCTATATAGCCTTGGTATGGATGCCATTCGATGGTATCGATTTTACAGCCTGCGATAGGGTAGAGGTTTCCTATAGCAGCGTCGAGTGTTGAAAGAATGGCTTTGCAGCGTTCGGACGGCGACGACATGATGTCGTGGATTACGACGAGTTCGTATATTGTGCCATCTTCGCTGTCGCAGGCGCTCAGGTCTTTGTTGTGCTGTATCTGCGAAAGGTTGGCGAGTGTGAGGCTCAACAGTCGCTCCTGGTCAGTGCGCCAGGCACGGTCTATCTCTTTTTCGGCATTCGAGCTCAGGTAGCGTTTGCCGTAGCGGGTGTTGAAATGGGCTTTGGTTTTTAGGTTGTCGTATTCTTTGTTGCGTTGGCGGTAGTAGTCGACGGCCACCTCGTCGCGCACGGTTTGTATCTCGGTGAGCCGTCCGACCCGTAGGCTGTATTTCGGCACACGGAAGCGTGTGGCAAACGAACCCATCTGCACGTAACGGTCGCAGTGTTCGGCAAAGCGCGCCCACTGAGCCAGAAAGACCTCTTGCCAGTCTATTGTGTATCCCTTGTCGGCCAGTGTGAAGAGGGTTTCTTCGCCCGAAAGGTATCGATCGATCATTTGACGTTCCTTAGTCGTGGTTGCCTGCGTTTCGCCAGTTGCATCGGTATACAAGTTGGTTATCACGCTTTTGCGAAGGCTTACCTTGTCTCCGCCCTTGATATGTCCGTTGCCGTCCACAAGCCCTTTGTCGTCTATCGTGATAGAGTTTCCGTCCTGGTCGGAGATGGCGATGGCTCGCCCTTCGGCAAACGTGACTCGTTCTCTTAGTTGAGTGTGGCTGTGGTCGTCGGCACTGTTGTATCTCGAGTCGAGCGAGAATATCCACACCCCGACGGGCAGACCGTTGCTGAAATCGCCTTCGGCTGTCCATCCGCGGTTTATCTTGTATCGTCCGCCGGCCACTCCGTTTCCGTTGTGCCTGTAGCTCTGCCTATAGGGTCCGTTGAGCATACCGCGCGTGTATGTGCGCGTTTCGCTGTATTGCTGGTTGTCGTTGTGCTGTCCCGCATCCCAACTTCCTTTGCCTTCGATGCTCAGGATTCCGTCCACTTTGCGCTCGCTGTCAAACGTGCGGTAAGTAACTGTGCGTATGCACTTGATAGGCAGCAGGTCGTTGTAAGGGGGCTTGTATTCGATGGTGTCTGTGCGGGTTTGTGCAACCCCGCACACGACGGCGCAGCAAAACAACGCAAATGAAAAAAACTTAACTTTCAGCATCGTGCAACGTTTTCTATTAAAACGCTTTCACGTGTTGTTTTATTGCCAAGCGGCAGGGTGTATGCCGTGGAATGGTTCAGAATCTGCCGTGGGCGCCGCCTCCGCCAAAACTGCCTCCACCGAAGCCGCCAAAACCACCGCCGAAGCCACCGCCCGAACTTCCGAATCCGCCGCCCCAGTAGCCACCGCCAGGCATTCCGCCCCAAAATGGTGTTCCGCTGTTGTTGTTTCCACCTCCGCGTTTTTTTGCTATGCGGCTGAGCAGTATGGTTATAAACGCCGATATTGCTATAAATGCCAATAGTCCGAACAGCATTTCTCGGCTTTCGCGCCGTTTGTAGTCGGCATAGCTGTATTCACCTCTGCAAACCGGTTCGATCACGTCGAGTGCCTGCGTCAGCGCGGTGTAGTATTCTCCGTTTGAGAGCGGGTCGATCATTTCGTCGTCGATTATGTGTTTGCAAAAGGCATCGGGCAGCGCACCTTCAAGACCGTAGCCCGGTAGTATGGCCACATCGCCGTAGGGCTCCTCTTCGCTCTTCGATTTGATGAGTATCACCACCCCGTTGCGAAGTTCCTTTTGACCGACACCCCAACTGCTACCTATGCGTGTGCCGACTTCAATAATATCGCATCCGTGCAGCGAGGACGTGATGATTACTACAATTTGGTTCGACGTGCTGTCGTCGAAGGCCACCAGCCGTTGTTCGAGACTTTCGCGTTCGGACGGGCTGAGCATACCGCTGTAGTCGTTAACCAGACGGTTGCTGGGTGGAGGACACCATGGCTGCTGGGCCGGCAGCCCCAACAGGACGGCCAGCATTAGCAGCAGTGCAAGTGACTTTCGGGCCATGGTTTCGGTTTCTTGTCCGATTGTGTTGCAGTGACGGTTGTTTGGTTAGAAATCGAATTCTACCTTGACTGGCTCGTCGCTCCCTTCGGGGGCGCTGAAATAGCCTTTCTTTTCGAATCCGTTTATGCTGGCGATGATGTTGTTCGGGAACCGGCGTATTGTTTTGTTGTAGTTGGCCACGGCGTCGTTGAATCTGGCTCGCTCGGTGGCTATGCGGTTTTCGGTTCCTTCGAGCTGCACCTGCAGGTCTTGGAAGCCCTTGGTGGCCGAGAGTTCGGGATAACGCTCGACAATCACGTTCAGTCCGCGACCCAATGCGCTGGTCAGGGCATCCTGCGCCTTTTGGAACTGAGCTACATTTGCCTCGCTCAGGTTGTTTGCGTCAACCTGCACTGATGTGGCCTTGGCGCGTGCTTCGATGATTTCGGTCAGTGTGCCTTTTTCGTAGTTGGCCGCTTCTTGCACGGTGGCCACGAGTTGTGGTATCAGGTCGGCACGGCGTTTGTAGACGTTTTCAACCTGGCTCCAGGCCTGAGACACGCTCTCGTCGCATGCCACCAGCCTGTTGTATGTCGCAACTATCCAAATGATACATACCCCTACCACTGCGGCAATGATTAATACAATGGAGATTTTTTTCATGTTAGTGTAGTTTTTGTTTTGTTATGTTCTTGGTTGACCAAAGCGTTGCTGTTTGTCACCGGCAGGGTCTCGCCGCCGATTGTCAGGTGGCTTTTGTCGAAACTTGTCACCTCCGACAGCCGCACGATATGTGATTTGTGCACTCTCGAAAACTGGTCCTGCGGCAACATGTCGAGTATGTTTTTCATGCGCATAAGCGAAAGTGTCTTGCTTCCGTCGCGGCGTATTATCTTTACATAGTCGCCAAGGCCTTCGATGCGTAATATGTCGGCCACAGGTATGTTTACGGTTTGACGCTCCACTTTCAGCTGCAGCACTTGCGATGTCGCGAGTCCTTCGTTGAGCATTCGGTCGGCTTGACTCGCCTTTTCTTCTTTCTCAAACCAGATGCGAGCTTTTTCGGTAGCAGCTGCAAAATCGTCGTAGCTTATGGGTTTGAGCAGGTAGTCGAGTGCGTTTACTTTGAAACCGTCAAGTGCATAGCGTGAATAGGCCGTGGTGAATATAACTTTCGTCGTTGGCGGAAGCATCCTCGACAGCTCGATGCCGTTGATCTGTGGCATTCTTATGTCGCTGAAAAGCAACATCGGCACATCGCCTTGCTCAATGTCGTGCTGCAACAGTTCGGCATCAAGATAGCTTTTGTGCAGAACGAGCAGAGGTGTCCGCCGCACGTATGATTCGAGCATACGAAGTGCGAGCGGTTCGTCTTCTACGATTGAGCATGTGATTGTCATACTCTATAAAAAACGATACACTGGGGCTAATTATTTCGCTGACCGTAAAACTTTCGCCGCCGAAGAGTCTATTCGGCCTCCGTAAGGCGCACAGTGAGTGTTGTTTCGTAGTTTTTGTCGCTCGTCCGGCCTTGGTTTAGTGTGTAGCGTCCGGGATAGAGCAGGTTGAGCCGTTGGGTTGTGTTCACAATCCCTATGCCGGCTTCTTTGGCTTTCGAATGGTCGCTGTTGAGTATATGGCAGCTGATTGTGTCGCCGTTTAGCGTTATGTCGATGTGTATAAACGACGGTTTCGAATAGCTTATGCCGTGCTTGAAAGCGTTTTCGATAAGAGGGAGAAACAGCAGCGGCGCTATCGTATGTTCACCGCTTACGGGTGGCAGTCGCAGCTGCACGTCGCACCATTCGGCCAGCCGTATCCGCTCGATATGCACGTATTCGCGTATAAACGCCAGCTCGCCGCTCAGCGGAACCTTGAGCGGCGATGTGTCGTATATCACGTATCTTAGCAGGTGGCTCAGGTCGTGTACAGAATCCTTGGCCCGTTCTTTGTCGATGTCGACCAGCGCATAGATGTTGTTCAGGGTGTTGAATAGGAAATGCGGATTGAGCTGGTTTTTGAGGTTCGCAAGTTCGGTTTCGGCCTGTATCTTGCGTGCTTCAGCCAGTTTGAGCCCCGACAGGTAGGTATATTCGGTCATTCGGATTGCCACACTCAGGCTGGCAGCCAAAGCGAAAAGAACGTAGAGTACCACCAGAAACAGTATTCCGCTGCGTAGCAGCATGTTCTCTTTTACGCTTTCGTCTACACCCAGCAGCCATACTCCCACCATCAGGTAGTCGGCTATGCTCAGAGCAATGCCTGTAAGCAGGTTTGCCAGAGCGAAACGGGCCACTCTCTGCCGTTTGAGATACTTCTCCACATAGACGAAGTAGTTGAGGTAGTAAATCACGCATATTGAGAGCGTGAGGAAAAAGTTAGTCGCGTACCAGTCGAATGGCTTTGGTTGCCCTTCCAGCATGGTGATGAGCAGCGGCATAAGGAATACCCCCAACCATGTAAGCAGGGGCAGCACTATCTTTGTGCGGTGTACGTGAAAGATGGGCATTATCGCCTTCTTTTGTCGGGTCTATGAGAGAGTGGATCAGTATAGTCCGCCGCTTATGGCTATTGCTTGGCCGGTGATATAGCTTGCGCCCGGGCTGGCCAGAAACGACACGAGGTTTGCCACCTCGTCGGCGGTGCCGAAGCGTCCCGCTGGGATGGTTTTTGAAAGCTCCTCCTGATTCAGACCCTCGGTCATGTCGGTTTCGATGAAACCCGGCGCCACCGCGTTGACGGTTATCCCACGCGGCGCCACCTCTTTGGCCAAGGCTTTCGTCGCTCCAATCAGGGCGGCCTTGGCTGCCGAATAGTTTGTTTGGCCGGCTATGCCCATAAGTCCGCTCACCGAGGCCATGTTGATAATTCGCCCATAGCGTGCGCGCTGCATCTTTTTCAGCACGGGTTGTGTTACGTTGAAGAAACCGTCCATCGTTGTGTTGATCACACGGTGCCAGCTCTCCGTGTCCATCATCGCCATCACGCTGTCAAGACGTATGCCTGCGTTGTTCACCAGTACTTCGACAGGGTTCTCCTTGTTGTTGGCAAGCCACTCCGATATCGTGTCGTTTGCCGCTTGTGCGTCGCACACGTCGAAAGGCATAAGCACCGCTTTGCGCCCGGTGGCCTCGACCGCGCTTTTCACCTCACCAGCGGCTTGTGCCCCCGAACGGAAGTTTATTATGATGTTGTAGCCGTCGGCGGCCAAATGCAGTGCGATGGCGCGGCCTATTCCGCGCGAAGCTCCGGTGATAAGGGCGTATTTCTCCATAATAAAATATGATGTTAAGGTTTTGTTTGTCGATTCTGCGGCTTTTTTCAGTTGCCGGCGTTCTTGATTATGTTTGTCACCAGCAGGCTGGTCATACCAACACCAAGCATTCCGTGCAGCATAAGGCTTTGCCCTGCCAGATACAGGTTCTTGAATGGGGTTGTGGGCGACAACATCCCTCCCGCAAACAACGATGCCGATTTCCGTATGCCGTATGCCGAGCCGTCTTTGGTGCCGGTATAGTCGCGATAGGTGAGGGGAGTGCTGGTGTAGACTGCTGCGATGTTCTCCTTCAATTCGGGGATATGCTTTGCGGCCAGCTCGATACACTCGCGGGCTTTCTGCTCCTTGAAGGCTTTGTAACCGTCGGGACGGTGTCCCACGTGGCTGTCGGCCCACTGCTCCACCGCGCTGTTGTCCATCGGCGTGAGCAGGTCTATGTTTGTTGCGAAATTGCCTGTTGTGTGCGTAATTTCGTTTGTTTCGCTTTCGTTTTGTGGCACGTTGAAATGTATTAGCAGGTCTTTCACATCCGACCCCTGCGAGTAGTCGGCATTCCATGGGTCGGGTGAGCCGAGTATGCTGATTATATGGTTGCGGTATCTTACCTTGTCTGGGTTCAGTGCCAGCTGTACGGTGAATATGCCGCGCGAGTTTGCCATCTGCGTTATCCGGCGCCGGTAGATGCTACGCATCCGTTTGCTTTCAGGCATTATCCCTACGCTAACGGCGGGATGCATGGTTGCTATATAATTGTGTGCCGCATAGCTGCTGCCGTCCGCACACCGAATTTCGGTTATTTGCCCTTCCTCGTTGTCGCTCATCGCCACTACCTCGCATCCGGTGCGGATTTCGCCGCCGAGTCTTTCTATGTTCTGACGCAGCCGTTCGATTACGGTCTCTCCTCCGCCCGCAACGCGATAGGTGTGCTGCACGAATGAGTTGAGCGATTGGGTGAACGAGTAGAGCGGCAAATCGGGTGTCAGCTCGGTGGTGAGAGCCTGTGCGCAGAGCAGTTTTCGCAGGCGGGGATTCGAAATGCGCTCTTCTATCCAGCCCTTGGCGGCAACCTGCATTAGCCGGTTTTCGTAGCCGCTGCCCAGTTCCACTGTGCGGTACAGGTTTTGCGCTATCTCGCGCATTGTTGCGACAAGTTCGTCAATTCCTTTGCGGTCGTCCGGAAACCGGTCGCCCAGAGTTTGGGCAAATTTCTCGTAGCCGCATCTCAAATGGTATTCCTCTCCATCGGCATGTACTGTTAAAAACTGTTCGTCGAGCCTTACCCATGGCAGGTCGGCCAGCCCGAACGTTTCCATCATTGGGTGCATCATCTCGCCAGAGGCAACGCCTCCGATATGATGGAATCCGGTGTCGAGTGTGACACCCTTGCGTCGGAAGGTCTGGAATGCGCCACCAAGCACACGCCCTTTCTCAAGCACGCACACGCGCTGCCCCGCTTTGGCCAGAGCAACAGCACATGTCAGGCCGCCATAGCCTCCTCCAATTATAATCGTGTCGTACAAGTCGGAATATGTTATTGTTTGCTGAATTTGCCGTTGCCGCAGTCGTTAAACGCATATCGCATCAAGTTGCAGGCGTGCGTTTCCGTTGTGGTCGGTTATGTCGGCTGTGAGCTGTTCCCCGTTTTCGGTCGACGTGAGCCTTATGTTGAGCGTCAGCCGCTCGCCTGGACGCACCATCGCCACGAAACGGCAATTCTTGATTGCCTTGTATTTCAGTCTGTGGCCAGCCGACAGTGCGGCACACTCGCGCACCATTGTGAGCGTAAGCACTCCCGGCGTTATCGCCTGACCCGGGAAATGCCCGGCATACACGGGGTGTTCGTCGCGCATAAGTACCTCAAAAGTCCCGTCGTGTTGCGATTCTATTGTATACAGGCTGTCGTTCATTGTGACGTGTGTTTGTGTGTGTGGGAATAATTTTTACCCATACCCTTTGTATAGGGTTGACTACGTAGGCCTCTCGCTCTATTCGTCAAACACATTCCATTTCTCTTGCCACTCCTTGTAGAAATTTGGTCGGCTGTATGCCACCTCTTTTGTTGTGGGGTTGAAGAAATGGTGCGACGTGAGAGCTTCGGTCATCAAAAAGCGTTCGCTTTTGCGGTAGAAACGGTAGGCCAGATCTACACGCGCCCTTTTGCAGGGACGATATTCCACCTCTATCACGACCTCATCACCATAGGCAAATGCGCCTTTGTAGTGTATGTCCACGTGCGTTACTGGAAGAATGTAGTTGCCCACTCCGAGCTGGATTTTGTGCAGCTCGTATTTTGTCAGAAAAGCTTCGCGTGCCTCCTCCATATAGGCCACATAGTGCCCGTGCCACAATACACCCAGTTGGTCTACGTCGCGAAACGGTATGGTTTTTTCGTAGGTGCAGGTGAGTCGCATATTGCTTGTCGGATTTAATTGGCCAGCTTCATGCGGCAACTGGCCACCAGCTCTCCGTCCACTTTGCTTTCGGCCGAAATCATGGTGATATTACCCACTTGCGACACCACGCGCATTTCCGTCGTCACAGTTTGTCCGGCGGTTGGCATTGTGTCGCCAAACGAGCAGCGTTTTATGTCGCCTATAAAACCGAGGTTGACATCTTCGCCTGCCTGCTTGCGCCGGTAGCCGATATATGCGGCGGCGGTTTGCGCTATATGCTCCACAATACCCTCGGCGGCAACTTGCCCCTCTGCGAGAAACATGTTGCTTTCGTCAATGTCGAGTTCGGAACGGCATGCCTCGTCGTCGCCACATTCAAAGCGGCTTACCATCAGTATTGGTGGCCGTTGCGGAATGAGACTTGTTATGTCTGTGGTTAACAAGAATTTTCTTATTGTAATGTTGTAATGTTTTCTTGTAGAAACGTAGCCGCAGCTCTCTTACTGGTTGTTGTATACGTAGTCGTACAGGTCGGCGAAGGTCTTGATTTTAGGCAGGTCGGCTGTTTTAATCTCCACGCCGAACTCCTCTTCAACCAATCCAACCATATCCACAAGGCTTAAGCTGTCGAGGTGCATGGTCTCCTTGATGTCGGCTTCGGGGGTTATTTTCTCTTCTTCGATTTCAAATTCTGATGCCAGTATTGACACCATTTTCTTGATCATTTCGTTTTTTTCCATTGTATTTTTTCTGATTAGTTGTTTTATTCGAATGCGGACACGTTTGTCCGCGTATACTGAAAATGTATCTGGATTCAGAACTTATTCTTTCCAGTCTTTTATCACCAGGGTTGAATTGGTGCCGCCGAAACCGAAACTGTTCGACAGGAATATGTCGAACGGGTGGTCGTCGAGCCTGTAGGCCGGTATGTTGAGTTTTCCGGTGTCTTCGTCGCCATATTCATAGTTAAGGTTGGCAGCGATAAAATGGTTTTTCATCATCAGGATTGAGTAGATTACCTCGCTTGCGCCGGCCATCCACATCTCATGTCCTGTCTGGCCTTTGGTCGATGTCACCGGGGGCATATTGTTGCCGAACACCGAGTAGATTGCTTTTGCCTCGTTAGTGTCGCCCACGTGGGTCGAGGTGGCATGTGCGTTGATGTAGCCTATCATGTCCTTTGAGACGCCACTCTGCTCTAATGCCATTAGGAGCGATTTTCGCGGTCCGTCAACGTTTGGAGACGAGATATGGTCGCCGTTCGACGAAAATCCGTAGCCCATCACCTCCGCTATAATCGGAGCCCCGCGTCGCATAGCCGAATCGTAGCTCTCTATAATCACTGTGGCCGCTCCGCCTCCGGGCACCAGTCCGTCGCGTTGCGCGTCAAACGGACGCGATGCTTTCGCTGGCTCGTTTTCGCGTTTCGAAAATGCTCCGATGCCATCAAAACTGCCTATCGAATAGGGGTTCACCTCTTGGGCTCCGCCGCACACAATGCAGTCCTGCAATCCCCATTTAATCAGCAGGCTACCAAGTCCGATTGCATGCGAGCCGCTCGCGCAGGCCGCACTCACCGTCATGTTGATACCGCGCAGTTTGAACAAGCAGCCCAGGTTCATTGTAACGGTCGAGTTCATCGACTGGAATATTGCTCCCGACCCGACCAGATGAGTGCTTTTCTTGTTTCGCATGGTGTCGACGCTTTTCACCACCGCATCGGCCGAACTGTCGTTGCCGTAGAGCAGTCCCACATCATGTTTCTCCATATACTCCTCGTCCAGTTTGGCCATTTTCATGGCGTCTACGGTGGCCATGTAGGCGTATTGCGCCTCCTCGGGCATAAATACACGGTGTGCGCGGTCGACCAGACCTTTCAGTTCAGGCTGTTTCACGTATGCGGTGAGACCCGACTCGAATCCCATCTCCTTGCGTTCCGGCGCAAAGATTATGCCGGAATATCCGTGGTAGAGCGAATCCCTTACTTCGTCGAGTGTCGTACCCAGACACGACCAGATGCCCATGCCTGTGATAACGACTCTTCTTTCCTTGTTTTCCATAGTCTTGATACTGTTGATGTATTTCTCTTATGCTATTTTCTCTGTTTCGCTTGACGATAGCTGTCTTTTGATTTCAGCAATGGCCTTGTCTCGTTTTATCGAAAGCTCTTTCGCTTTTTGGCCGAGTGCCACATAGCGGCGAACGCCGCTGGCCTTGCGACAAAGTTTCGTGTAGCCCACCAGATACCATACCATTAGTGGGAAAATGGCGAAATAGGCTAATCCTACCCACCATTTTATGATGACCAGCACCACGCTTGTCAGTACCCATAGCAGTGGCATCGTTACCAAGGCGGCAAAACCAAAGTTCCAAGTGCTGCGAAACATGTTGTCTACCGCTCCGTTGATTTTCTTGCCGAACATAAGCCGCGGCACCAGCAACACCGGCCATGCGGGCAGGCAGGCGGCGGCAATTGGCGCACCGAGTAACAGAATCAGTGTGCGCAGAGCAAGATTGCCTGACGACGGACGGTCGGCAAGTACCCAGTCGCGCATACCGCATTCGAACGCTTCGCGCTCTATTGCTTCCAGTTCGTCAAGCACGGCACTCTCTTTCGGCAGTGCTGCCACAAAGCGCTTGTCCGACTCCCATTTCTCGGCTATGTGATTTAGGTTGTAGCCGTGGGCGACGGCAAATTGTTTCCCAGCCTCGTTGTTGCGCAGTGCGTCGATGGCCGCGTAGTGGTCAAGGTCGCGTATGTTGAGCATCAATTCGCCAATCTGTTTCTCCACCAGGGCGTTCACCTCGCGCATTGTTGTGCGCGGCTTGCTGCGGTATTGCTCATAGTAGGGCGACAGTGCTATCACTTCTCCAAATTTTAGCCCAAATCCATATCGGGCATGGAAATAGTTGCCGTAGTGATGAGCAAACGGCATAATGTAGACCTCTTTCTCAAAACCAGCCTCCTCCGCAGCCTCGAACGCAAGTGTCAGATAGCCCAGCGAGAAGTAACCCAGCCATCGTTTGTCTTGATGTCCTGCTTCGGGGAAGAGTATCAGTGTGTTGCCTTGTATCAGCCATTTGCGGGCGTCCTTGAATGTTGATTTGTTGGCTTCGCGTGCGTTGCCAGTTCCCTGCAGGCCTTCGAAGTTTAACCGGTTTACAGGCAAAAGCCCTAACCAGTGAAGGAACTTCGTAAAGTATCGGTTCACCCTGAATATATCGCCGCGAACCAGACAGTAGGCCTTTCGGTCGCGCAGTGCCACTTCAACGTTAAGTGGATCCATCATGCAGTTTTGGTGGTTTCCCACCATCACCACGGGGTTGCCGTCGGCTGGTATGCGCTCCATCCAGCTGTAATCGTGATCCGGATAGTAAAATCTGTTCAGAATTGTTACCCAATCACAGAATACTTTATATGATAAAGTACGTTTTGACAATATCTTATGTTAAAAGATTTAACAAAAAAAACCGTTGCAAAAATACACCTTATTTTCTTATCATCGACAAAAATCGACGAAACACTTTTTTTTCTCGACAAAATCAGTTAGCCAAAGTTTATTTCGAATGAAACAAAATAATATGTACTTTGTATCGTTTTAATATTAAATAAAAAAGGTATATGAAAAAAATATTCGCAACCTGTGCCATGTTACTGTTGTGTGTGGCAGTATACGCACAGCAGCGCAACTTAAGCGCTCTATTTAGCTATTCAACTTTCTATCTTCCAGTTGAAAACCAGCCGTATGTTGAGACTTATTTGCTTTTTGATGCCTCGTCGCTCGGATTTGTCAAGACCGACGGCGGACGATACAGGGCTACCGTTGAGGTGACTATGGTCTACAAGTCTGGTGAAGACATCGTGTTTGCAAAAAAGTATGATCTCAACTCGCCTACGACTGCCAGTCCCGATGATAACCGTTTTTCGTTTCTCGACCTGCAGCGTGTTGGCCTGAAAAACGGCATCTACAGTCTCGAACTGACACTGCGCGACAAGTCAAAGAACGATGCGGGAACCAGTCTTTTTCAGCGTGTAAACATCGCATACGAAAAGAAACGGCCATCTATGTCTTCGCTGCAACTCATGTCGACGGTTACCCCAACGGCCAGCGAAAACATTCTCTCGCGTGGCGGATACGATATGGAGCCCTATGTGGAAGACGAAATCCCGGCAAACATCGATATCATGAATGTCTATTTCGAAGTCTACAACATTAAAAAGGAAGTTTTCAGCAAACCGTTCACGACATACGTTTTTGTCGAGGACCGCACAACCGGTCGCCGCATGGACAAGGTCGGAAGCGAGACTCAGCATGATGCCGACAATCTGGTGCGAGTTTTCTCTCCACTCGACATCAGCCAGTTGCCCTCGGGCGACTACAATCTGGTGGTAGAAGTCCATAACCGCAATAACGACAATCTCCTCTACAAGCGGCTCCCGTTTCACCGCACAAAGCCATCACTGGTCAATAGCGTCGAACCGAGTATGTACGACGGCACTTTTGCCAGCCGCATAACCGACGAGAATCTGCTAAACTATTACCTCGACGCACTGTATCCAATCGCCTCCGACGACGAACTGACATTCATCCGCGAAGTGATTAAAAGCAACGACAATATCAAGGAAAAACAGGCTTTTCTATACAAGTTTTGGAGCAATCGTTACGACGTGCAGCAGGCCGAAACCAAATGGAACGAGTATCGCGGGTGGCTTGAGTATGTCGATGCCCATTACTCATACCCGCGCACCAAGGGCTACCGCACAGACCGTGGCCGCGTTTATCTGCAGTACGGCCCGCCCGACTATATCCGCGACGAGAAAAACTTCGTGTCCACTCGCTACCTCGATGCCGGCAGTGCCGCCCATGTCGATTTGTCGGCTATGGGCACATCGCTCGGTCACGTCTATTACCTGCCCTATCAGCTTTGGCGCTACAACTATCTGCCTACCGATTCGCCCAACCGCGTTTTCATCTTTTGGGACGAGTTCCGCTCTGGCTGGTACCGTCTGCTCAACTCCAATGCCAAGGGTGAGGTGCAGGAAGCCATGTGGGAACGTCGCCTGAGTCAGCAGCAATTGCCCGAAAACGCGATAGGTGAGGTTGGAGAACAGTTCGAAAGAGGTTATTGAGGTCGTTTCTCTCACGATGTTGCATATTGATTAGAGCTTGGCTTATAATGAACTGCCTTGTCATGCCACTGGCATGGTTGCCTCTACGTTTGCTATATCTGGTGGCCGACTTGCTCTATCCTGTGGTTTACCACATTGTCCGCTACCGGCGCAAGGTGGTTCGTGCAAACCTTGAACGGTCTTTCCCAACCAAGACGAAGCAAGAAATCGAGTCGATCGAACGTGCATTCTACCGCCATCTTTGCGATCTTCTGGCCGAGGGTGTCTGGGGGCTGCGAGCCTCGCCGCAACAGATTCTTGCCCACTACCGCCTAACCAACGCCGAAATCATCAGGCCACTGTATGAACAGGGGCGCAGCGTAATCCTTATGGCAGGCCACTACAACAACTGGGAGCTGATGATTGCATCGCTCAACTTCCAACTGCTGCACCACGGCGTGGGGGTGGGTACGCGAATTGCACAGAAACCTTTCGGACGTCTTCTCACACAGAAGCGTGCCCGCTACGGCACCGAAATTGTCGATAAAACCGACGTCAGGCAGGTGTTCGCCTACTATGACAGGTACTGTGTGCCCGTGGCCTATATGATGCTCGGCGACCAGTCGCCCAGCAACCCGTCGAGGTGCCTTTGGACTAGATTCCTCAATCAGGACTCTGCATTCCTGTTCGGCTCCGAACATTTTGCAAAAAAATACAACTGTCCGGTCTTCTACTATCGAGTAGCCAAAGTCAGACGCGGTTATTACGAGGTGACCTTCGAACCACTCTCGGTCAAACCAGTCGACGAGGCCGACGGCGACATAACTCGCCGCTATGCCAGCCGTCTTGAAGCAACCATAAACGAGAACCCCCAATTCTGGCTTTGGAGCCACCGTCGCTGGAAACTCAAAAATCTTAGTCACGATACATAAAATCCTACTTGACAGTAAAAACCGCCATAGTGATACTTAACTGGAATGGTCGCCTGATGTTGGAGCGCTACCTGCCGTCGGTTGTCGAAAACACAACCGGCGACGCTTGTGTTATTATAGCCGACAACGGCTCCACCGACGATTCGCTTCTGTTTGTCGGACAACGCTATCCGCAGGTGAGGATTATCCGTCTCGACAAAAACTATGGTTTCGCCGAAGGCTACAACCGGGCTTTGGCACAGGTTGAGGCCGACTATTTCGTTCTCTTGAACGACGATGTCGAGGTTACGCCAGGTTGGATCGAGCCAGTTGTATCTCACCTCGACAGGCATCGCGAGGTGGCCGTCTGCCAGCCCAAACTCCTAATGGACTCGCAACGCGACACATTCGAGTACGCCGGCGCATCGGGCGGCTTTATCGACTCTTTCGGCTACCCCTATTGTCGTGGCCGGCTGTTCGGCACCTTGGAAAAGGACAACGGACAGTACGACAGCCCGTGCGAGGTGATGTGGGCCACTGGTGCGGCTATGTTTGTCCGCTCGTCAGTGTGGCGTGAGCTGGGCGGACTCGATGGCGACTTTTTCGCCCACATGGAGGAAATCGACTTCTGCTGGCGTGTGCGCAACTGTGGCTACAAAGTGATGTGCTGCCCGCAGTCGACAGTCTACCACCTTGGTGGCGGCACCCTTCCCAAAAGCTCGCCGCGCAAAACCTACCTCAATTTCCGCAACAATCTTTCGATGCTCTACAAAAACTTGCCGTCGCAACGTCTCGTTCCTGTTCTGGCTCTGCGTATCCCGCTCGACTGGCTTGCTGCATTCAAGTTTCTGGCCGACGGCAATCCAGGCGATTTTGCCGCTGTGGGCAGGGCTCATCGCCATTTTTTCAATTCGCTACCACAGTTGAAAGAAAAGCGTCGTGCTTTGAAACATATCCATTCCGGGATTGCTCATTCCAAGCTGATTCTTATTGATTATTACCTTCGTGGCAGGAAGCATTTCGACAGCTTGAATCAGTAAATGCAATAAAAAACATAGAACAATCATTAAATTTTATAAAATGGAAAGAAAAGTAAGAGTAAGATTCGCGCCAAGTCCAACCGGACCGCTACATATAGGCGGTGTGCGCACAGCCCTATACAACTATCTTTTCGCCCGTCAGAACGGCGGCACTATGATACTCCGCATCGAAGACACTGATCAAACTCGTTTTGTACCCGGTGCCGAGGACTATATCGTCGAGGCTCTCTCATGGCTCGGCATCGGATTCGACGAGGGAGTGCATGTCGGCGGCAACTACGGTCCCTACCGTCAAAGTGACCGCAAACCACTTTACAGGCAATATGCCGACCAACTTCTTGCCGACGGATGGGCCTACTATGCTTTCGACACTCCGCAAGCCCTTGATGCCAAACGCAAGGAACTTGAAGCGCAGAAAAAAACTTTCCAATACGACTGCAACACGCGCACATCGATGGAAAATTCGCTTACGCTGCCACCCGATGAGGTGAAGCGGCGCATCGAGCGGGGCGACAACTTCGTTGTGCGTTTCAAGTTTCCCGAACATCTCGAAATCACAGTCCACGACCTCATACGCGGCGATGTCACCATGAATTCCGACTTGCTCGACGACAAGGTCCTATTCAAGTCCGACGGCATGCCCACATACCACCTGGCCAATATCGTCGACGACCATTTGATGGAGGTGTCTCACGTGATTCGAGGCGAGGAGTGGTTGCCCAGTGCACCGCTTCATGTCATGCTTTATCGCGCTTTCGGCTGGGAGGACACTATGCCGCACTTCGCACATCTTCCGCTTCTCCTCAAACCCGAGGGAAACGGCAAACTCAGCAAACGCGACGGCGACCGTCTCGGCTTCCCGGTATTCCCGCTCGACTGGCGCGACCCGCAGACGGGCGAACTCTCGTCTGGCTACCGAGAAAGGGGATATCTACCGGGTGCCGTGGTCAATATGCTTGCTCTGCTTGGCTGGAATCCGGGCACTGAACAGGAAATATTCTCGATGGACGAGCTGATAAAAGCCTTCGACATAAGCCATATCAGCAAGAGCGGCGCCAAGTTCAACGTCGAAAAATCCAAATGGTTCAACCACGAGTATATGCAAATGCTCTCCGACAAGCAGTTTGCCGACTATCTCATACCACAACTCGCCGATCATGGGATAAGTGTTGTTGAAACTCCCGATCAGCTAACAAATCGTGGCTCGCAGGTCACAAACCAATATGTCGAACAGGTGTGCGCTATGATGAAAAACCGCATAAACTTTCCCAGTGAACTGTGGGAAACCACCAGTTATTTTTTCGAGGCTCCGACCGAATACAATTCTGCTGACCTGAAAAAACGCTGGAAACCTGGCATGACCACCCACATGAACAAAATACTGCAAATCCTCGACTCGGTGACATTCGACCACGACTCGCTGCACAAAGCCATTCTCGACGACTATATCGTGGCCAACCAGTTCAATATGGGTCAGATTATGAATTCGTTCCGCATTGCCCTTATCGGAAAAACCGTTGGTCCCGACTTGCTGACTTTCGTGATGACTATCGGCAAGGACGAAACAGTTAGGCGTCTGCGTCGCGCTGTCGAAACCATCGGTGAATTAGAGTCATAACGCATCAGAAGTGTCTCAATCACGTCACCTTTAAACATTGGATTGACCAAACCTATATTCGTAGAATCCCGTAATAATATGTAAAATATATAAAATATAAAAGACATGGAAGAAAACATGAACAACGAAAACATGCAATTGTTGCACGAAAAAAAATCATGCAAGTGTCCTATGCCGGTAGCCATACTGCTGGCTTTGCTGTGCATAGCCACAATAGTCCTTTATGTGCTGCATTTCACAGCTGATTCGAAATCACCGGTCGAGACTGGCGAAAATGCAGTTGTCTCTGTTCCAACCGACGGACAGTCGCTTAGGGTGGCCTATATCAATACCGATACTCTTATGGCTGGCTACACCTATGCTCGCGAGTTGCAGAAACAAATCGAGCAGGTCTCCGCACAGCAAGAATCCATCCTGCAGCAAGAACAGCAGTTTCAGGCTGACTACCAGAATTTTCTGCAGACTGGCGAGAATATGACCCTCTCTCAACAACAGGAAAAAGAAAAGGAACTCAAGGCTCGCTACGAGAAGCTATCTCGTCTCGAAAAGCAATACGCTGATCTCCTGCCGCAGAAACAGAAAAAACTTCAGGACGAACTCGACAAGATGACACGGGCTGTCTATAACTTCATTGCCGACTACAACTCGAAACATGGAAAATACAACCTCATCCTCGCCAAGTCATACAGCAATACGCCTGTCCTTTATGGCGACGAGGGTATGGACATCACGCAGGAAATCCTTGATGGCTTGAACCGAGAATATGCTCAAGTTAAAGGCGACAAGTAAACCTAAAATGAAATCGTAAAACATTAAGCAAATCAACATGAAAAAAATTGCCCTGATATTGTTTATAAGTCTCGTGTCGACAGTCCCTGCCTATGCGCAGTTGGGAAGTCTTATCCGCAAGGCGGCGCAGAAAACAGCCGAGAAAGCTGCTGAGAAAGCCGTAGACCGAGCCACGAAAGAGGCAGACAAGGCCATCGACCGTGAACTTGACAAGGTCTTTACGAACACCGAAAACGAAACGTCCGCCCAGACCCCTGCTGCGGAGAGCGAAGTGACTTACGCTTCGCTAATCAAGCAGGCCATGCAAATGCCCACTGCGGCACAGTTCGTGAGCTACAAAGGTTATGAGTTCAACGAGCAGTCTTTTAAGATGTTGGCCAGTCCGGTGACCTCCTATATGGCCAATATCGCCGTGCTTACAGGTCGTGCGGCGGGCCTTGCCTACAGCAAAATGGACTCGGCACAGGTTGTCGGTACGGCCTATGATATGGCTTCTTCCTATACTGGTCTTTCGCGCGACGAACTCGAAATGCTTTCCAAAATGAGCGACGAAGAGCAGGAAGTCTGGCTAAAAACTAATTATTCACAGGGTAGGGCCGAGGCAGCCATACTCAACGAGGCCACCGATGCAGCCAAATACCTCGAACCACTGCAGCCCACAATCGACCGCTGGACGGCTGCCGGCGAGAGTGCCGAAAGTTTTTTGTCTGATGCCGATGAGCAGTGCCGGAAAATCTACGGCAAATATTCCGACCGGTTGGCTTCTGCAGTCTCCGACAAGTCCCGCAACGAGATTCTCCTGAAATACTATGCCGAGACTGCGCCCATTCAGCGCGAGGCTGCACTGAAAGCCATGCAGATGCGTCTCGACACACAGTTGCCTATCGCCGAGGAGCTCGAAAAGGAAATGGCGAAAATACGTGCACAGCACAAGGATTTTGTCTCAAACCTGCTCAACTATCCGCAACTCACTGTCGCTGGCTGTATGGGCGATGCAGGCAAAGTGATGGAGATAAAGACCTATTGATTGTTAGATTCAATGTTTAACCCATAAAATATCAAACTGTTTAACCCATAAAACATCAAACTATGAAAAGTTGTAAAAACTATCGCGACCTCGCAGCCGACTCGCTGACTGGTCGTATGGCATCCGTAGTTGTGGCCACGCTCATACTTACGTTGCTGGGTATCCTCCTCGGTACTTATACCAACATATCCAACAACCCCAGCATAAACCGTCTCGTGCCGGGCGTGGGCTATACCCTGTCCAATTTTGCATGGATGAGCATTTTCGGGGTCATCAGCTTCTTGGTTCTTTTGCCGATGCACTACTCCTATGAGACGGGGTTCCTCTCCGTTGTTCGTGACCGCAGTGTCAAGGATCTCACTACCCGCATGTTCTCACGTTTCAACACCAAGGACTATGGACGTGCCATCGAGGTGCCGCTGCTTGTGAATGTCTATACTATGCTTTGGACACTTCTGTTCATCATCCCTGGCATCGTCAAGTCCTACTCCTATGCCATGGCACTCTACATCTCTTGCGACCGGCCAGAGCTCTCGGCCGAGGAGTGTGTCAGCGAAAGTCGCCGTATGATGTCAGGGCATAAGGGCAAGCTATTTCTGCTTGACCTCAGCTACATTGGTTGGGGCATTCTCTGCCTGCTTACCTGCGGCATCCTTTCACTATGGGTCTGTCCCAAGATGCAGGCGGCTCACGCGCTATTCTATGAGGATCTCAAAGCCTGCGACGGCAAGACCTTGTAGTATACAGCATCGACGTATTTAAAAAAAAGGGTTTCGCAAGCGAAGCCCTTTTTTTGTTTGTAGCCGATAGGGTGTCAACAAGGCCATAAATGATGTTCGGATAGCGCTGTATTCACATTGTGTTGAACTGTTATTCAACCGTTTTGTGTCAATTGTTGATATTATTGTTAAGAAGTTTTGTGGGCGATTGGGCAAGTTCTTTTTCGTTTCGTGTATCTTTGCAGACGGTACGAAACATTAGAGCAGCGTGTAAGCGTGTGAGAGTGTGAATGCTGATGCTTTATGGTGTCGCCATTGGAGCATTGATGTGGTTTACATGTTTGTGAAGTTGCAGATAACCAGATAATTATAATATAAGTAATCGTTAAATACAAGATTCCCAATGGAGCAGGTTCCTTTCAGTATCACCAAGCGCGACGGGCAGCATGTCCGTTTTTCTCTCGACAAAATCATGAATGCCATTATCAAGGCGTTCCAGTCGGTTGACGAGCCAGCCGACCTCTCGTCGATCAGCCGTGTTCTCACACACCTTGACATCCATGAGGACATTACCGTTGAAGACATTCAGAACCAGGTCGAAGTTGCCTTGATGAAGGAAGGTTACTACCGTGTGGCAAAGAGTTTTATGCTCTATCGCCAGAAGCACACCGAGGATCGCGAAACCCTCGAAAAACTCAATTTCCTGGTCGACTACTGCAAGGCCGCCAACGCTGCCACCGGCTCCAAATATGATGCCAACGCCAACGTTGAGCACAAGAACATAGCCACGCTCATCGGAGAACTCCCCAAGGCCGGTTTCATTCGTCTCAACCGGCGTCTGCTCACCGACCGAATCAAGAAACTCTATGGCAAAGAACTTTCCGACCGCTACCTTGACCTGCTCACACACCATTTCATCTATAAAAATGACGAAACATCCTTGGCTAACTACTGCGCCAGCATCACCATGTACCCGTGGCTTCTCAGTGGCACCGCCTCCATCGGCGGCAACTCCAAGGCACCGACAAACCTCAAAAGCTTTTGTGGTGGTTTCGTCAACATGGTGTTTATGGTCAGCAGCATGCTCAGCGGTGCCTGTGCAACTCCCGAATTCCTGATGTATCTTAACTACTTCATCGGTATGGAGTACGGCAAAGACTACTGGAAACGGGCTGACGAAGTGGTTGACCTCTCCACCAAGCAGCGCACCATCGACAAGATGATTACCGACTGTTTTGAGCAGATTGTCTACACTCTCAACCAGCCCACCGGAGCCCGTAATTATCAGGCTGTCTTTTGGAACATAGCCTACTACGACCGCTACTATTTCGACAGCATATTCGGCGAGTTTCGTTTCCCAGACGGTAGCGCACCCGACTGGGACGGTCTCTCGTGGCTACAGAAACGCTTTATGACATGGTTCAACCAAGAGCGTCTGCGTTCGGTGCTCACGTTCCCCGTTGAGACCATGGCTCTCCTCACCGAAAACGGCGACTGCAAGGACAAGGAATGGGGCGACTTCACTGCCCAAATGTACGCCGAGGGTCATTCTTTCTTCACCTACATGAGCGACAATGCTGACTCGCTCTCCAGCTGCTGCCGTCTCCGTAATGAGATAACCGACAACGGGTTTAGCTACACCCTCGGTGCCGGCGGTGTCTCAACCGGCTCCAAGAGCGTGCTCACCATTAACCTCAACCGCTGCATACAGCAGGCTGTCCGCGAAAAGAAGGACTATCTCGAATATATAGCCGACATCGTCGACCTCTGCCACAAAGTGCAGATTGCCTACAACGAGAACCTCAAGGAACTCCAGAATCACGGCATGCTTCCGCTCTTTGATGCCGGTTATATCAATATAGCCCGACAGTATCTCACCATCGGTGTCAACGGTCTGGTCGAGGGTGCCGAATTCCTCGGCATCCGCATCACCGACAACGAGCAATACCGCAACTATGTGCAGTCGGTGCTCGGCGTGGTCGAAAAATACAACAAACAGTACCGAACCAAGGATCTCATGTTCAACTGCGAGATGATACCGGCTGAAAACGTGGGAGTTAAACATGCCAAGTGGGATCGCGAGGATGGTTACCTTGTGCCGCGCGACTGCTATAACAGCTATTTCTACATTGTTGAGGACGACTCGCTCAGCATCATCGACAAGTTCAAGCTCCACGGCGCGCCTTATATCGAACATCTCACCGGCGGCAGTGCCCTACACCTCAACCTCGATGAGCACCTCTCGCAGGATCAGTATCGCAACATCCTCCGTGTAGCAGCCAAGGAGGGATGCAACTACTTCACTTTCAATGTGCCCAACACCATCTGCAACGAGTGCGGATATATAGACAAACGCCACCTCAAAGAGTGTCCCAAGTGCCACAGCACCAATGTGGACTATATGACCCGCATTATCGGCTACCTCAAACGTATCAGCAATTTCTCGCAGGCTCGTCAGGAGGAGGCTCATCGTCGCCACTACCACAATCCGCACGACCGTGTGGAGTACACGCTCGATATGGTGTCGCGCGAATACCGTCCTGCTGTTACAGCCGAGATTGAAAACCACCGTCGAGAACAGCTCCTCAACCAACAGGCCGCTGCCAGCGAAAAGCAGGGCGAAATGTTTATGAATATATAAGCATCAATGAAATAAGTGAAGCAAGGGGGCTTGCCCCCTTGTTTTTGTTTTGTTCAAACTCTCCAACTGTCCGAAAATTCGCATATCGCATCATTATTGGCATGCTCAAGTATTTGAACACCGACATTGTTTTTCAGGAAATTCCCGACGAGACCACTCTCGCCATAAACTTGACCGCATGCCCTTGCCATTGTCCTGGATGTCACAGCCCATGGCTCTGGCAGGATGTCGGTGAGGAACTGTCCATCAGCGAACTGTGTCGGCTGGTTGACCGATACAAGGATAGCATCACCTGTGTATGCTTTATGGGTGGCGACGCTTCTCCCATAGAGGTACAGACGCTTGCCTCACAGCTGAAAGAGCTTTATGCACACTATAAAGTGGCGTGGTACAGCGGTAGGCAGCACTTGCCTGCTTTTGTCGACAAGCAGGTGTTTGACTATCTTAAGCTTGGTCCCTACAATGCCCTCCTTGGCCCGCTGAAGTCGCCTACCACCAACCAGCGTATGCTAAAACGCCTGCCCGACGGCACCTTTGCCGACATCACGTACCGTTTCCACAAGAAACGTTAGTCCGTCCTGCCGTTCGTTTTTGCACAGCCCGGACTTTCATTAGAGCAATAATCCCTGAATATATTCTGTTGAAAAAAATGCCACACCGCCGCATTCCATTCAGGGATGCGGCGGTGTGTGGCATTTTGGCAGGTAGAAGCTCTGCCGTTGTTAATTGCAAGGTGTGTTTATTTGTCTGTTGGTTTGCCGGTTTTCGGCGCAGTCGCAGGCCTCGAGATGCTTTCGCGCATTTCAGTGTCCGCTTGGATATTCTTCATTCGGTAGTAGTCCATGATGCCCAGATTGCCGTTGCGGAACGCTTCTGCCATAGCTCTCGGCACCTCGGCCTCGGCTTCAATCACGTGGGCGCGAGCCTCTTGTGCGCGTGCTTTCATCTCCTGCTCCTGTGCCACGGCCATTGCGCGACGCTCCTCTGCCTTGGCCTGTGCTATGTTCTTGTCGGCATTGGCCTGGTCCATCTGAAGCTGAGCTCCGATGTTCTTTCCAACGTCTATGTCGGCAATGTCGATCGATAGTATTTCGAACGCTGTGCCGCTGTCGAGGCCTTTGGTGAGCACCAGCTTCGATATCGAGTCTGGATTTTCGAGCACCTGCTTGTGGCTTGTGGCCGAACCAATCGACGTTACGATGCCTTCGCCCACACGTGCCAGAATGGTCTCCTCGCCGGCTCCGCCCACGAGCTGTTTTATGTTTGTGCGCACCGTCACACGCGCCTTGGCTATCAGCTGTATGCCGTCTTTCGCCACAGCAGCCACCGGGGGCGTGTCGATTACTTTCGGGTTTACCGATGTCTGCACCGCCTTCAGCACGTCGCGTCCAGCAAGGTCTATTGCCGTCGCCGTTTTGAAATCAAGGTTCATGTTGGCTTTGTCTGCCGAGATAAGCGCGTTGACCACCGAACCCACTCGTCCGCCGGCCAGATAGTGTGCTTCCAACTCGTTTTGGTTAAGTTTCAACCCCGCCTTCGATGCCGAGATAAGGTTGTTTACTATCACCGACGGCGGCACTTTGCGGAAGCGCATGAACACCAACTGCACAAGCGATGTGTGCACCCCCGAAATCAATGCCTGAAACCATATTCCGATGGGGAAAAAAATCAGGAATATGATAAGCGCCACGATGGCGATTCCAATAATGATAAGTGTTTCCATAATTGTTATTGTTTAGTTTGTTTTAAATTTCATTGCAAAAAGTTTGCGGCACAGTCAGAATCTGGTGTCGTCGCATTCCTTCACGTCTATCCGGTAGCCTTCGACCGATATCACCTCTATCGTCTTGTCGGGGTCGATGAATTTGTTGACTGCGTGCACCTCCACCAACTCGCCGTCAATCAGGGCTTTGCCCGTTGGGGCCAGACGTGCCACTGTTTTGCCGGTTGCGCCTACTTGTATCGTTTTTTTGTCTATTTGATTCACTTTGCTGTCCGACTCCTCTTTCAGGCTGAACTTCTTCCACGTCTTCGTTTTCAGCAGGTAAACGAGAAACACCACTGTAAGGGCTATGCATCCCAGCAGCACGCAGGTCCCCGCGGTGTTGCCGTATTTGCCGTAAGTCCACCAAATCCCGAACGCAAGCATCAGGATTCCGATGCCTCCAGCTATGCCTCCAGGCAGCGCCACAATCTCCAGTGTGAGCAGTATCAGTCCCACTGCCAAAACAATTATTATAAGTGCAAGATCCATAGTGAAATGATTAAAATGAAACGTTCATTTTTTTTTGCTGTCCGCTTGTTGCCATGCTGTTGCGGCTACTTCACAATCTCGGTTGTAAGTTGTTTGTCGAGCAGCGATGTGTGCATCGGCAACAGTGTCTCGTAGCTGCCGTTCTTTATCACGCATTTGCCCTTGCAGTGAACTATTATCGCACACTGTTCCGCCTGTCCGACCGTGTGGCGGCAGATGTCGACAAGTGCTTTAATCACATAGTCGAAAGTGTGCACATCGTCGTTGTAGAGCAACAATCGGCACCCTTCGTCGCTCAGGGTTTCGATATCCTCGTTTTCTTGTGTATGTGTTTTTGGCGATTCCATCAGTTTTCACACTTTATGGGTTCTACGGTTTTCCGGTCACTTTTTTTCTACAATTGCGGCGGCGTGGGCTGCGATACCCTCCTCGCGTCCTTCGAAGCCCAGATGTTCGGTAGTCGTGGCTTTTACCGACACTTGGTCCACATCGAGCCCCATCGTCTCGGCCAGCTGTTGTCTCATCTGCCCGATATATGGTGCCACCTTGGGTTTCTGCAAGCAGAGGATACTGTCGATATTGTTTATCTGGTAGCCCTGTTCGTCAACAAGGCGTACAACCTTTTTCAGCAGCAGTCGGCTGTCGATGCCCTTGAATTTTTCGTCGGTGTCAGGGAAGTGTTGCCCGATGTCGCCCAGTGCGGCGGCTCCAAGCAGCGCGTCGCACACCGCGTGTATCAGCACGTCTGCGTCCGAGTGTCCTACGAGCCCTTTTGTGTGCGCAATCCGCACACCTCCAAGTGTGAGCGGCAGCCCGTCAGCAAGCTGGTGTACATCGTAGCCTATGCCTATTCGATACATTGATTTTTTTATTTGTCTGAAACGCGGCTTTTCTCGCTCCGACACAGCGGTGCTAATCCCGTTTAAGGCTGCGTTTCACGCCAAAGTCTACCGAAAGCGATATGCGGACGGTGTTCGTTAGCGGATTGTTGCTGATGGTTGTGGTGGGGATGAGATAAGAGAAGTCGAATCCGAAGACGTTGTAGCGTATGCCAGCTCCGACCGAGAGGTATTGGCGTCCGCCCTTGTACTTGTTTTCGTAGAAATAGCCGAGACGTACGGCAAACATGTCCGAATACCAGTACTCAGCGCCAAACGAGAGCATCAGCTCCTGCATTTCTTCTTTGAAACCGCCTGGTGCATCGTAGAACGACTGGAATACGCCTTTCATGGCGCTGGTCATGTTGTATTCTGCCCTGTTTGCATAGTACTTGTTCTTTGTGCTGTCGTTGATAGGTGGGGTTGGTACCAGGAGTTTATTGATGTCAAACAGCACGTTGATTTTGTTGTACGGGTCCACGTGATACGTATAGCGGGCACCCAATCGCAGGTTGGTGGGCAGGAACTCTTTTTGCGTGTCGTCGTCCGAGTAGGAGAGCTTGCCGCCCAAGTTGCTGATAAAGCCACCCACCGCAAACTCGTTCTGAGCGTCGATTTCTTTCTGATAGTAGATGCCTATGTCGGCTGCACCCATCTGAGCTGCCTTCGTGGTGGCTCCGCTGGCACTCCCGTCGGTCGAGATATCCATCCCGTTGGTGAGATCTGAGCGAAGGTAGCGGAACGAGGCTCCAATCGACAGTCCGTCCGCCACAAGCAGCGAGTAGCTCACGTCCAGCGCAAACTCGTTGGGCTTGTAGGTTCCGCGGTCGTTACCTTCCCAATCTGTGCACTGTAGCGATCCCAACGAGAAATAGGTGAGCGAGGCCCCTACTGCGTGTCGGTTGTTGATTTTGTAGTAGCCTCCCAGATAAAACAGGTTCATGTCGGTGACGCCCAATTTGCGGAGCCATGGGGTGTAGGTGGTTGTGATGCCCCCCTTGCCTTCGGCCTGCACAAATTTGGCCACATTCCAGTGAGCCGAGTTTGCATCGGGTGTCGAGGCCGCGCCGGCATCACCCAATGCGCTGCTTACCGCGTCAGGTGCAATTTGAAGTATCGGCATTCCGGTAGAAATGTAGTTATTCTTCGTCTTGTTTTGCCCTGTGAACGAGGTACCCGAGGTTTGTGACTGTGCTATCCCTGCAAGCATTGCAAGCAGTATAAACAAATTCAGTTTTTTCATTTAATTTGGAACTTTGTGATTAGTAGTCTCTTGGTTAATAGCAGGTAGTACTGTTCCGATAATGATTGTGTTTTTGTGAATAAAATGTTCCTATAAATAAACTTTCTTTATTCGCTTTTATTGTATGTGTGGATTTGAAAGTTGTGATAACGGTTTTTTGGTTTTGCTTTCCGATTCTAATCTGGCAGGCCTATATTTTTAAAATGCTTTTCACTGTCTTACCGCTATCTTAGCGTTGGTAGTTGTTCGCTCGCCACCTTTGGTTCGTATGGTGACACGTGCCACATAGATGCCGTTTGCCACTTTGGCGCCGCTTTCGTTGCGCAAATCCCACGGTGCGGTTATTACGTAGCTTCCCTCTGCCGCATACGGGTGCAGTCGTCTCACGATCTGGCCGGTATACGAGATAATGTCGACCGTTACGGTCTCTATCGTGTCGATGTTGTTGTGTTCGATATGCAGTGAGGTTCGGTCGTTGCAAGGGTTGGGATAGGCGTAGCATCGACCCACGCTGATGCTGTCGCTGCTGCGCACGGTGAATGTGATGCTTGCCGAATTCGAATAGTTGTATATGTTCCAAGCCTTAAGCGTGAGCGTGTGGATGCCTGGTGCGAGTTTGTTCAGCCCGTACTGCACTGACCCTCTGCGGCTGTCGGAAAGGTCGGTTTCGTAAAAGTCGTTGAGCGTGATTTCGTTGCCCGCATTGCCATCGAGCACTGCCGTGATGTTGTGTCCTATGCCGCTACCCACCGCGTTTATGCCCACTTTGTCCGAAAGGTGGGCCAGCAGTGTTGGCTGCTCGTCGGTCATGCCACCGTTGTGGAATGTGGTGTCGTTGAGGTAGAGTTTTATTTCAGGGCGGCATTCGGCAAGGTCGGCGTTTTGGTCAAACCCGCCAATCAGCAACTCGCCATAGTAGCCCGTGGCGCAGTTGCCATCGCTGCTCTTGGCAAAGTGGCTCAGCTTGGCTTTGGCATAGCGAGACGACACATCGCGCGGCACGATAAAAGAATATTCAAAGGCTCCCGCACGGACTGGCGTTTGTCCGCGATAGAGTATGCTGTTCTGCTGCGTGAACTGCACCTCGGTGCCATCGTTGTCGTTGGCCAGCGTTTGTGTCACGGTCGGTCGGTCGTAGACCGTCGGAAACAGTGTTCCGTTGAAGGTTTCGAGTATGGTTCCATCCGCGTCGGCAATTATTCCTTTCACTGTGACGGTTGAAAGCACTTCAGCACTGTCGCACTCTCCTTCAACAACCGGACGGTCGTTGATTTCGGTCACGACAACCTGGTTCTCGGGCAACGAAAGCCGCAGTGCGGGGTCGCCCAGCAGCACGAAACTGTGCGACACGCTCGTTGCATTCTTGGCCAGCCGTATGGCGTCGCCTATTGTGTTGCCAGGCGTTATGGCTCCCAGGCATAGGTCGTTGTCGAAACGCTCGATATGGCCTATCGGTCGCGTGGCCGTTATCACGCCTATAGCTCCTCCGTTTGCGTTGAGCAGATATTCGCTGCCGCTTGTTTGCTCTATTTTGTCGAACCGTCCGTAGCTGCATGTGCTCGTTACGAAAAGCGCCAGTTGGTTGCGGTTGTCGTAGTTGTCGATGTCCGAGAACTCTACGTAGCGCTCGGTACCGATATACTCAACCGAACCGTGTCCGATGTAGTTGAACAGCAGGCATCCGTAGTCCATTCTCTGCCGTAGGGCATTGTTCACGTCGGGATAATATGATCCGATGGCTCCGGACAGTTGCCGGTATGCGTCGGCATAAATTTTGTCAATATTGAACTGCGGAAAAAGCGTGTTTATTTTTCTTGCCAGGCTTTCGGACGAGCTTGCAAACACCGAGTCGCCGGGCGACGACGGATCCGCGTCGTCGGCAAGCAATGTTATATAGTTGCGCCAGTCGCCGCGTATCTTGCTGTCGGCAAGGTCGCTGCGTTGCATATAGCGGCGTATCTTGTCGATATAGTGGTTGGCTTCGGCAATGCTGTGTGCCGGCAGTCGCCCTATGCCCACTTCCAGGCTTTCGTTCTGCGCTCCAGTCTCACCGTCGTCGATCGATGTCTTTCGGGGCCATCGGCAATGCGATGATGGCCGACCCCACCTTTTTCTGGGGACTGCTGCTGGCACCCACCTTCTGGGTCTTTTTGCACGCCTTCTTCGGCTACTACCTTCTCTCGCGCGTCATTGCAAGCGTTGCCATCGCCTGCCTCGGCGCGTTTCTTGTACATGCGCAGCAGTTCGCGTATGGCCATCGGATCCTGTTTCCCCGACGAAAATTCGTTATACACCTTTTCGGGCGTTACGATTATTGTGCTTATGCCATCGTATATCAGGTGCAGGTCGGCCAATTCTTGTGCCTGCGTCACAAACGACGGATGCGCTACTATCAGCAGGTCGCCGCCTTGTGTGGCGTGCAGGTCCTGGTTGTCGAGCCGCGTTACTGTTGCCGGCGTTATCCGGCTGTTGCCGTCAAACATCACGTAGTGGCCTACCGTTTCGGTCGTGTTGGTAAATGTGGCTGTCGCGCCACTCTGCGTGAGGTGCATCTCGACTATGCTGTCGTTTCGGCTAACGTCCCAGACCCGTGTCGCTGTCGTTGCTCCCGCAATGCTGAATTGCGCTGTATTGCCTGCTCCTATGTGCTGCATGTTGTACATCTCGGTCTGCCCGTTACGGTAGGAGAGGGGAGTGGTGGCATTGATTTCGATAAAGTCGAGATATCCTGCCGCAAGGCTCTCTGACGGAATGTATGTGATGTTGAATGTGGGGTTTGCGGTACTCGCTGTGTAGTTTTTTGTGAATACTGCGTATGGGCGGCTCTCGGTGCAGGTCACGTTATGGGTTGAGCCGTTGTATGCAAAGTCGAAACGCGCATCGCTCGTCGAAACACTTGCCAGTGCTGCCCGCAGCCGCAGGCTTGTTCCGCTCGCCACCCCAGGCAGCGACAGAATGAAACTGCGGGTGGGTGCGGTAACGCTGAATTTTTCGCCTACCCATATCTGTCCGGTTTCGTGTGTGTTGAGAATGTCGTTGTCGAGCAGGGCAACTGATGTGTAGGTGTTTATCGGTTCTGTTTCGTCGTTGCTAACGGCTGTTCCGTTGGAGATCCGTTTTGTTGGTGCGTTGGCAGTGGTTGTTAGGTAATAGTAGTTGTATCGTGCGTAGGGATGCCGCCGGTGTTCCATATTGCCTGATTGGGCATTGTGAACCCACACGTCGCCCCCTTCGGCGTAAAACTCTATATAGTCTGCCGCGTCCATTCGCCCGTTGCCGTTTTGGTCGTGCAGGCTGATGGCCACTTGTCGCAGGTCGTTCGTGCGCTCGTTTGTGTTTCGCTGGGCCATTAGCCCCCCGCCATTGCCGTATACCGCAATCTTTGAGCAATCCACCCCGTTCAGCCCGGCTATCTCGGCAGATCCGATCCTGCATACCCCGGACCGGTCGAACGCCATCTTGTACCATGTTCCCGTAGCCAACACCGAATGCGACGGATAGTTCTGTGCAGCGGCAATTGTGGCGTAGGCGACAAATATGCACAATAATCCCTTTTTCACAATGTGGGGCTTGTTGCATATTCGTTTGCCGGTGTTTGTATGGTGAGGGTGGTTCAAGTCGTTAAATCATTCACATTATTAACTTTGTTTTTCGCTCAATATTGTTTTTTGGCGAAAATGAGCTGCTTCGTTTCGCGGTGTGTCCATTGGTACCTTGCTCATTTGCGGTCGCGTCCGAACATCTGGCCTATCCATTGGCGGTTTAGGCGGGCTATGTTTTGCCGTTTTATCTGTTTCGGACATTCGGCTTCGCAGGCGTAGGTGTTGGTGCAGCCGCCAAACCCAAGTTCGTCCATTTTGATTATCATGTTGCGCACGCGGTCGAGATGCTCTACCTGTCCCTGCGGCAGTAGTCCAAGGTGCGACACTTTCGCACCCACAAACAGCATGGCGCTAGCGTTTTTGCAGGCTGCCACGCAGGCACCGCAACCAATACACTCGGCGGCATCCATGGCCTGGTCGGCCACATGTTTCGGTATCGGTATCGTGTTGGCGTCGGGCACCCCGCCGGTGGTGACGCTGATGTATCCCCCCGCTTGTATTATCTTGTCAAATGCACTGCGGTCCACCACAAGGTCTTTCACTACTGGAAACGCTTTCGCACGCCACGGCTCTATCCAAATCTCGTCGCCGTCAGAAAACTTGCGCATGTGCAGCTGGCAGGTCGTAACACCATCGTCATTGCCGTGGGGACGTCCGTTGATATAGAGGCCACACATACCGCAGATGCCCTCGCGACAGTCGTTGTCGAAGCACACGGGGTGTGCAATCTTGTCGTTCACTAACTGCTCGTTAAGCTGGTCCAGCATTTCCAGAAACGAGCAGTCGGCCGAGATGTTGTCAATCTCGTATTTCTCGAAATGTCCCTTGGCATGGGCGTTCTCCTGTCGCCATATATGTAATGTGAAACGCATCTGTGGATTTGATTATTGATAGTTGATAAACATGAAATTGTGTTACAGTCAGTTGTCCACGGCGGTATGCTATTTGTAGTTCCGCCTGACAATCTGTATATGTTCATATTTAAGCGGCTCTTTGTGCATCTCTTCCTGACAGTCGGAACCCTTGTATTCCCAAGCTCCGACAAACATGAAGTTTTCGTCGTCGCGCTGTGTCTCGCCGTCTTCGGACTGGTGTTCCACTCTGAAGTGTCCGCCACACGACTCCTCCCTTTGTGTGGCATCGGCCACTATCAGCTGTGCCAGCTCAAAGTAGTCGGCCAGTCGGTAGGCTTTTTCCAGTTCGGGGTTCATCTCCTCGGCTTTGCCTGGAATGTATACGCCTTTGTAGAATTCGTCTTTCAGCCTTGCCACCTCTTCTGCGGCTTGTGCAAGTGATTCTTTGCTGCGTGCCATGCCGCACAGTTCCCACATCGTGCGTCCAAGTGCTTTGTGGTAGTGGTCTACACTGTGGCTGCCGTGTATGTCAAGAAGCCGTGTTATTCGTGCTCTCACCGACTTCTCGGCCTCTTCAAAAGCTTCGCTTTCGGTTGTGGTCTTTACTTCGTATATCTTGTCGGCAAGATAGTTCTGCAGAGTGTATGGTAGCACGAAGTATCCGTCGGCCAGCCCCTGCATCAGTGCCGATGCCCCAAGTCGGTTGGCTCCGTGGTCGCTGAAATTGGCTTCGCCTGCCGCAAAAAGTCCGCCTATCGTGGTTTGCAACTCGTAGTCCACCCATAGGCCACCCATCGTGTAGTGTACGGCGGGATAAATCATCATCGGCACCTCATAAGGGTTTTGGTCGGTGATTTTTTGATACATCTGGAACAGGTTGCCATACCGTTGTTCTATCACCTCCTTGCCCAGCCGTTTTATGGCCGACGCAAAGTCAAGAAACACGGCCAGTCCTGTCGTCCCCACTCCATAGCCTGCGTCGCAGCGCTCCTTGGCGGCACGCGACGCTACGTCGCGCGGCACCAGGTTGCCGAAAGCCGGATATCGCCTCTCGAGATAGTAGTCGCGTTCGTCTTCGGCTATGTCAATGGCGCTCTTTTCGCCTCGGCGTATCGCTTCGGCATCCTCTTTCCGCTTAGGCACCCATATTCGCCCGTCGTTGCGCAGGCTTTCGCTCATCAGTGTCAGCTTCGACTGGTAGTCTCCGTGCACGGGTATGCATGTAGGATGTATCTGCACGTAGCACGGGTTTGCAAAATAGGCTCCGCGTCTGTGGCAGGCCCAGGCAGCCGACACGTTCGAGTTCATCGCATTGGTCGAGAGGTAGTACACGTTGCCGTAGCCGCCCGATGCCAGCACCACAGCGTGGGCGGCATAGCGCTCTAAGGCTCCGGTCACCAGGTTGCGTGCTATGATGCCGCGTGCCTCCCCGTTCTCTACCACCAAGTCCATCATTTCGTGACGCGTGTGCAGCTTCACCGACCCTCGCGCTATTTCGCGGCTCAAGGCACCGTATGCTCCCAGCAGTAGCTGTTGCCCCGTTTGCCCTCGGGCGTAGAATGTGCGGCTCACCTGTGCTCCGCCAAATGAGCGGTTGTCGAGCAGTCCGCCGTAGTCTCGTGCAAACGGCACTCCCTGTGCCACGCATTGGTCTATGATGTTTCCGCTCACCTCGGCCAAACGATACACGTTTGCTTCGCGTGCACGGTAGTCGCCGCCTTTGATGGTGTCTTTGAACAGCCGTTCCACACTGTCGCCGTCGTTCTGGTAGTTCTTGGCTGCGTTGATTCCGCCTTGGGCGGCTATCGAGTGTGCTCGACGGGGTGAATCCTGTAGGCAGAATATGTCCACGTTGAAACCAAGTGCGCCGAGTGAGGCTCCGGCCGAGGCTCCGGCCAGCCCCGTACCCACTACTATGATATTCAGCTTGCGTTTGTTTGCTGGATTGACCAGTTTCTGCGTATTCTTGTATCGGGTCCATTTTTCGGCCAGCGGACCTTCGGGTATTTTGGAATCAAGCATGGTGTTTTTTTGATTTGTGTTATGCGTCAACGTAACGCCTCTTTCGTTTCCAATTGTGCGTTAGACCGTTAAATATATATAACGTACATTTGTGCAAAAAAGTATAAGTTAAGATGTTTATCTGGTTCAGTTTTTCGGCAATAGTGGCAATATCCCGACTACTTTATGCGCCAGCATGTCGCACCAATCCGTATTTAAGCAATGTTGGAAATAAAAAAAGCCCCCTAATTAGGGGCTCTACCGTGGTCTGTGGCAGATTCGAACTGTCGACCTCTTCCGTGTGAAGGAAGCGCTCTAAACCAACTGAGCTAACAGACCCTTTTGTCTGCTGGTGATCTGTAACAGATTTGAACTGTTGACCTCTTGCCTGTCAAGCAAGCGCTCTAAACCAACTGAGCTAACAGATCGTTTTGCCTCGAAAGCGGGTGCAAAGGTAAACATTTTTTTTTAATCGAAAGAAAAAAAATCAGTATTTATTGCTTGTCGATTGATTATTAGGCTGTTTTATAGACAGTAGCTCTTATAAGGCTACCTCTGAAAAGTACATCAACGCTCCATGCCCCCTCTTATTTAAGAGGTGGAGTACTTGATTGTGAAACTATTGCATATTTGTACAACATATAGTATTCATCAAAATACTGAATTTTAGAAGTTGGCATAAACTGTTTTGTATTATAAATTACCTTGTATTATAAATTATCATGTATAGAGAATCTCTTAATCACACGCAACGGGTCAAACTAATATCAAAGTTATGTCAAAGTTATCTGTACAAATTTATAGTTATGGATTCAAAACGGTTTCTTAAAAACCTTTGCTCGGCCATTTTCTTTTCCATTGATAGGCCAGCCGTTCCGTACCGTCTGCCACATATATTATGCCGCGATAATCGAACCCCTCTCTCTCCAGGATATGCTGCATAGCGGCGTTGTCTCTGTGTGTGTCGATGCGCAGGTGGTCTATCTGTCCTTTGCAGTATTCGAGACATTTTTGTGCAATTCCTGAGTATCCTTTCTTTTTGGCTATCCGGTGCAGTGTGCCGTATGTGGCATCGTTGTCGCTCCATTCGCCTCCTGCTATCACATTGTATGTCGGTTCTTGTCCTATTATGAATGCGAAGTATCCTGCGGCAACGTTTCCGTCGTGTTCTGTTGTGTAGGTTGTGCTGCGTTGCTCGTCTGTTTTGTTCCGGTATACCATGTATCCGTTCTCCTCTGCAATGTCTTTCATGATAGTTTCGCGCGATGGATATCCGTTTACCCATTGTTTCTCGTTTCCGTTTTGGCGCATTATCTCCCGCGAGTCGCTTATCATTTGCATTATGTTGTCAATGTCGCTCTCTGTCGCATGGCGTACCGCGTAAGGTGAAAGCTGCGAATAAAATTGTTCGAAAATCGTGTGCAGGCGTGACTCGTCTGCAATGATTTTGCGCAACTCGGCCAAACCTTTTGCATTGCCCGACTCCGGCACATATAGCCGCAGATATCCTCCCTCGGCGTATTTTTCGTGCATGTGAGCTTGCATCCGTAGCCATTGCTCCTCTTTGCGCAGCGTTGGCTCTTTGTCCAGTCCATACTCAACCGCACGGCGAATTATGTCGTATGGTCGTATCTGACGGTCGGCCTCGGCCACTATGCGCCCGTATATGCTTCGAGGCTCGTGACTGCTCGATGCACGGTGATCCTCCACGGCGTCTGCTATAAGTCCTATATCGCGCTCGCTAAACCAGCGCCGCAGGTTGATGTCGTTTCGTACTGTTTTTGCTGACTCTATATGGTGGTTCTCGCGTCCTGCGTGCAGTCCCAAATCGTGATAGGCTGCGGTCACATATACTATATTCAAGTCTACATCATATTTCGCTGCAAGCCGTAGACTCTCGTCTATTACGGCGCGCACGTGGCTGGTGTTGTGCGCCCTGTCAAAACCGCTGTATTGCGGAATGATTTCGCGCTCCACATATGCGGTTATTTCCTTGCTTACCTCTTTGGTCATTGGCGTTATCGCTGCGGTTGCTGTTTACGAACGATTATTATATGGTATTATAACTCGTTATTTATGAGAATATTGTAGGTGTGTTTGTTATTTTTTAATCTTTTTTTGCAATTTTTTTTTATGGCTCGCTACCAATATTACAGAAACGGCTCGAAAGTTATAGCCGAATGGACTTGAAAAAATAATTCTTTTTGCAAGAAAAAATAAAGGTCCGATACTTAATAAATGAGAGCGTGAGAAACTGTGAGAAAATCGAAAAAATGAAACTTTAATTAACAATTTTATAAACCTAAAATTTTTACAAAAATGAAAAAAGCTTTAATTCTTTCCGCACTCGTTCTTTTCGCCGGTATGGTTTTCGCTCAGAGACCCGTTCAGACCAGCAGAAATAACAATCAGGCTACTCTGAACAAGAGAGATGCATCTGGTGTCAACACCGCTGCCGCCAAACCGAAGACCTATTCCTACACCATCACCGAGATGAGCATTCCCAACGTGACCGTTATGGATGCCACCGCCACGGTCAGACAGGATGGCAACAATGACAGACTTAAAGTCACTGTCAACGGCAACGACGGTATCAACTACTACATCTTCGATGCCAACGATCAGGCTGTATCGAAAAACTACTTCAAGACCGCCAGCACCACCATCGATATGAGCAGCTTCCAGCCCGGTGAATACCGCATCCAGCTCCTCGACAAGAAAGGTGCAGAGAAAAACTACAAGATTATCAAGAAACAGAAATAAGTTTCCTACTAACACTTGAAAAGGGCATCCCGCCTGTAAGCGGGATGCCTTTTTCTTTCATACTTCTTTTTTTTTCGCAAAACTTAATGAAAGGATCTGAACTAAAACCTCGCATTGGACTCTTCGGCCGTCGCAACTACGGCAAGAGTTCCCTTGTCAATTTCCTGACCGGCCAGTCAGTCTCTATCGTCTCTGCCGAGGCAGGCACTACCACCGACCCCGTTCGCAAAACCATGGAAATTTCCGGCATCGGTCCCGTTGTCTGGGTAGACACTGCAGGCATCGACGACAACGGCTATCTTGGCGACATGCGCGTCGAAAAAACTTTTCAGGTTCTCCCCGAGGTCGATCTGGCTCTTATCCTTTTCACCAACAACTCTTTCGATGTCGAGGAAACACGCCTCGTCGAGGCTTGCCGCGATATCGACAAGCCGTTCCTGCTCGTTTACACGCAGTCCGACAGGTCTGTTCCCGACAATCGTTTGCTCGGTTTCCTCTCCAGCAAATATGGCAGCGACCATCTGTTTGTAGTCAATATTTTCGACCAGCGCCTCCGCGTGGCACTCTGCGATCGAATAAAAAGCCTATTGCCAGAGTCGTCCTACGTTATGCCCTCCATGCTTGCAGGTCTTATTCGTCCGGACGACGATGTGGTCATGGTGACGCCTATCGACTCGTCGGCTCCCGAGGGACGCATGATTCTGCCACAGGTGCAGGTGCTTCGCGACATCCTCGACAACGACGCCAAGGCTCACGTGGTCAAAGAAACCGGGCTGCAGTCGTTGCTCAACGGTTTCTCTCGACCTCCGGCCTTGGTCGTGACAGACAGTCAGGTATTCTCCTCGGTCGCAAAAATTGTGCCTCGATCTGTTCCGCTAACCAGTTTCAGCATCCTGCTTGCCCGCACAAAAGGGCTTTTTAGTGAGTATCTTAAAGGCACTCCGGCCATATCCTCGCTCGGCGACGGCGACCGAGTGCTGCTACTCGAATCCTGCACCCACAATGTCACCTGCGAGGATATCGGTCGTGTCAAGATACCGAAACTTCTCGCGTCTTTCACCGGCAAACGTCTCCAGTGCGATGTGGTTGCCGGCGCGTCGCCATTGCCCGAAAACATCGCTGCTTATTCGCTCGTCATTCAGTGTGGCGGCTGTGTGATAACCCGTCGGCAAGTGGCTGCAAGGCTTGCTCCGGTCCTGAAAGCCGGTGTCCCGGTCTCCAACTATGGTCTCACTTTGGCCTATCTTAACGGCATTTTCAAACGAGCCACCGAAATGTTCAATTCGCCATCGGCTTGACAATTTCTGTTTTCAATCTACATTTCAATTTTTTTCCATGCTTTCAATAATTGTCGCTATTGCACAGAATATGGCTATCGGCAACAATAACCGTCTGCTTTGCCATCTCTCCGACGATCTCAAGCGTTTCAAGTCTCTTACCTCAGGCCACACAGTCATTATGGGGCGCAACACTTTCGACTCGCTGCCCAGAAAGCCGCTGCCCAACCGACGCAACGTTGTCATCACACGCAATCCGGCGTTTTCTTATCCCGCTGTCGAAACGGTTGGCTCGGTCGGTCAGTCTCTCGCTCTTTCGTCGTCCGACTCGGAGGCTTTCGTAATGGGCGGCGCTTCGGTCTATGCCCAGTTCTTGCCCTATGTCGACAAGCTTTATGTAACATGGATCTATCAGGCATTCGAGGCCGACACCTTTTTCCCAACCATCGACCCCGATGTCTTTGTACAAACCTCACTCACCGAGCCGATGACCGACCCATCAAACGGCATTCGCTTCGCCTACGCCGAATATCTTCGCCGCTCACTAACCGATAACAGTCAAAAAACAATAACATTATGACGATTAAAGAACAAATCCTCGATATTCTTGACAAGACCGACCGCGCTGGCATCGACGAGGTTATGGAATGGCTTAAGTCGGGCGGTTTCTTTCTCGCTCCCGCATCCACCAACTTTCACGGCAATTACGAGGGCGGCCTCGCCGAGCATTCGCTCAACGTCTACACCGCCGCCATGCGCCTCCGCTCCACCGCATTGAGTCTCAACCCCGCTCTCGAACAGCAGCTCCCCGTCGACAGTGTGGCCATTGCTTCGCTCCTTCACGATGTTTGCAAGGCCGATATTTATAAGGAGGTGACAAAAAAACGTCAAAACAGTTTCGGACGTTGGGAGGAATATCCAAGCTACACCGTCGACTACTCCAACTTTCCTCTGGGTCACGGCGAAAAGAGCGTTATCATCCTTCTCCGTCTCGGTCTCGACCTCACCGACGACGAGATCGCCGCTATTCGTTGGCACATGACTGCCTGGGATCTCCCTTTCCAGAGCCGTGAGGCTCTCGGCAATATCAACGCTGCCAAGGACAAGTACCCCTTGTGTGCTTTGGTTCAGTTGGCCGACGGTTTCGCGTCCTCACTCATCGAAGACACCGTGAGACAATATTCTTTCTGACTGTTTCTCTTTGTTTCGCAGCCGCGTGTCACCTCGCGTCTTGCCAATGCTTAGGCGCGGCAAGTTTATTTTTGCCTTTGGCTACGTACTTTTTTCATCCTTTGTGCGTTTAGATTTGTAAAGCCACTGCCCCAACTGTCGGCATCGGCTCTATATGATATGGTGAGGGCTTCCTGCCGCAGCGCATTTCTGCTGTCAGTATAATTTTTATATCAGGCGATCTCCCCAAGTTGCCTTGTAGGGGCAAATACAGATGTTTCTGTAGGCGACGCCTACAGAAACCTATAAGGGCAAAACACAAAACAAACGATTTTTGAAACTTACCATCAATCAATCAATCCTACTATGTCTGACGATCGTCATCTCTACAGCAATTTCGAATACGAGTCGGCTCTCAACGTCATGAACGGCGTTGCGCAGCCCAAACAGGTGAGCGGCAACTATGTCGAGCGCGCACGTGCCGCGCGTCGTGCCGCTGTCTCGGTCGACGAGCTCGTCTCTGGCATCCTCCATGGCGACCGCACCATGCTCTCCCGTGCCATCACGCTGGTCGAGAGCTCGCTCCACGACCACCAGCTCAAGGCTCAGCAGGTAATCGAACGCTGTCTGCCGTATAGCGGCAAATCCATCCGCCTCGGCATCACCGGTGTGCCGGGTGCCGGCAAAAGCACCACTATCGAATCTCTTGGCTGCATGCTCACCGCTCATAACCACAAGGTCGCTGTTCTTGCTATAGACCCGTCGAGCGAACGCTCCAGGGGCAGCATACTTGGCGACAAGACTCGTATGGAACGACTCTCGGTCGACCCCAATGCATTCATTCGACCTTCGCCGTCGGC
>CAJONE010000009.1 GCA_905235855.1 uncultured Bacteroidales bacterium | reverse complement strand
ATCGTTGTCGTGACGGAAATGCTCGTCGGCTCCGCTGCCGTCCACACGGAAGAACTCGGTGAAGTTGAAGGCATGGTCGCCGTCCTGATAATGTTTCAGTTCCATGCTTAGGTCGTAGGTGTAGATGTTCAAACGCGGAAGGCCGGCGTAGGGGTTGGTGTCGCCGTCGTGGATTTGGTCCCACTCCAGCTTGGCGCGCTGTTCCATCACATAGTCCCAGGTGAAGATGTCGGCCTCGTTGTAGTCGCTGAGCAGGTTGAACGGAGTGCCAGAGAGCTCGAGTTTCTTAGTGTTGCCACGGAAGAGGGCGGTAATGACAGCTTGCCCCATACGAGTTTGTGTGCCCTCGTGAGCCTCGTCGACCACCAGCAGGTCCCACTCGGTGGAGAAAACGGCATCGTTCTTGTCGTAGTTGCCACCAACGAGTTCGCTGCCACGCAGATCCTGCATCGATGCAAAATATACGTAATGCTGACCATGTTTCTGGAATTGCCGTTCCAGACTTTCGAATGTTTCTCCTTTGCCGTTTTTGGATCCGTATTGGAAATGGTCACTGTCGTAGAATATCTTTTGGAAATCGTCGAACCATCCGTCGTTGACAACCGGCCGATGGGTGAGGATTATGGTGCGGCGGAAGTTCATGCGTTTCACCACCTCGAGGGCGCAAAGCGTCTTGCCGAACCGCATTTTTGCATTCCAAAGGTATTGGTTGTTGGTTCGGAAACGACGGATGGTTTTATCGATAGCATCACGTTGTTCGTCGCGGAACTGTATGGGGCTTTGTTCTGCTGTTATTTCGTTGGCATAAAGTGATTTTCTGCCCTCTTTGGCAGCAGTGATGGCGCGTTTGACAGTCTCGAGATCGGTAACAAACCATTCTCTCGATTTTGTGCCGCCCTCTGTCCTGAATACTTTGACCTTTATGCCGGAGCGTTTCAGCACAGAATGTACCTCGCCGTCGTTGAACGAAGTGATATATCCCCCGTGCAAGCAGAAGTTCAGCTCGGTATAAAGCAGTTCGTAGGCGACGCCTGCCGTTGCGGTGTAAGTGTCGATTCGTTCGCGCGCAGCTTTGTTCAAAGGTTTACTGTTGGGTACGAGCTTCAATGGGTCAGCAGCATCCTCGCTGAGGAAGGTGTCGCCCACTTTCAGACATCCACGATGTGCCTCATCGTTGATGCGAAACACATAAACCAGCTTCAGTTTAAAGGGTGCCTCGTTTATTGCCATGATTATTGTATGATTGATTTCACGAATTTTTCTATTGCGTCGTCGCCGCTCTTGTTCCAGTTGCGAATGACACAGAATGGGATTTGGTCCTCGACAACGTTTTCTTCTCCAACCATCCCGGTGAAGAGATTGAATTGTCCTTGTGCGGTCTCATCGCGACGACGCCGTTCCTCCTGCCGGTATTTCTCCAACAACGTTTCGTCGACATTGAAGACGGGAATGGTGTATTTGAGACCATCCATTTGCCATAAGTTCCAACTGATTATGTAGGCGGCTTGTTCGAGAGACTTGTTCTGCGGCTCGTTGCCGAATTTGTCTACATAGTGGTCATAGAAAGCGAAAAGCAGGTTCTCGCGAGCAAGTAGCAGACTGTCGCCCTGCCACTCGTAGCCATAGATGCTCTGAAGGGCATACTTGGCCCATTTGAGCCAGTCGCCGCTGGTGGCGGTATTTTCGGAAACGACACGCAGTTTGCGGTCAAGCATACCGATGCGTTGCGCCACAGGAACGGTCATGCCCGTGGAAGTGTCGTAACGACTGGTGAGGTATGGGGCCTCGCCACAAGTGATTTCCAGTCGAGGGGCGTGAATGTAGTCGCGCCAGGTCTTGCCTTCTGGAAATACTACTTTGTCCTTGTTGGTCTTCCATGTATGGTTTGGCAACTCCGTGTTGAAGACCTCAGGGCGACCAAACCAAGCCTCATCGATAAGGTTGTTTTGCGCGTTACATACCCAGGCGGGGGTAAAGACCTCGGCCATTTGGCGCACACGGGCAGCCTGCACCACACGGCTTTTCACCACACGTGGCATAATAACACGGTTGTTGTCTCCGGTTATCAGTTCGGGAGTGATTTGCCGCTCAAAAAAATAATCCTCTCCCAGTTCGCGATAGTCGTGGGTGGCCCAGATGATACGGAAGAGGTCAGGTTTTTCGTTATGGCCGCTCTTCTGCTCGGCATAATACTTCGAAGAATGGTCGCGCAGAAGGATGTTCAGCAGGTTGGGAGACAGGTGCTGAATATAGTCCTCGTCGATATCGACCGGGGAGAGAAGGGGTTTCTTGACGCTATTGGACGAGCCGTTTGCCATTGAAGTCATATTGTGGTGAGCCTTGTCGCTCTCCAAACTCCGGCAAACAAAAAAGGCGGAACCGCTTTACGTTGGTTGCTTATACCCATCCGAGGCTCGCCAAAGCCATTACCTGTATATAAGCACGCAAAACAGTCCACGCCGCGCGTGAACCTTTGGCTGCTTATTCTCAACAGGTTTGAAACTTGGCGATTTCGGATGGTGAGAATAAGAGCTTTTAGCTCATTAAATTATTCTATTTCCTTATTTTTCTAATCATTGTATTTATTGTTCGGCAAAAAAGGTTGCCGTCCATTATGGGCATTTACGCTGCAAATATATGAAAAGATGTTGTATGCGACGTATTTCTTAAACCACTATTGGAGTGCCTCGTTGTCGAGATGGGTTTTGGCCAAGCCGATTAGGTCGGGATTGCAGTTGAGCAGCTGGGCTATGCGCAGAGCCTCATGCGGCACGGTGTCGGAATTGTCCTCGACCAGCGAATAGTCCATGAAGAGGTTGATGTTTTCGGGCGAGAGGGGTGCGCCAACCAAATCCTCGCGGAAGCCGGCTATACGCAGACGACGGCACTGGACGCCGAGCTGCGAATAGTGGGTGGTGACGAGCGAAATCGAGTTGCGCGACACAAGGATGTCGGCCAAAGCCTGAACTATGGCCTTGCCCTCGACGGGGTTTGTGGTGCGGGCCGGCTCGTCGATGAGGACAAGGAGCCGCTGCGAGGCACTGAGCTGCACCACACCAGAGATTTTGAGTATTTCGGAAGCAAACGACGAAAGGCCGTTCATCTCGTTCTGCTCGTCGCCAATGCAGAAAACCACATCGTCCACAAGCGAGACCGAGGCCGATGCAGCCGGAACATACATGCCGAACTGCGTCAGCAGCTGTGCGATACCCAGCGTCTTGAGCATGACAGTCTTGCCCGCCATGTTGGCACCCGTTATGAGGCAAAGCCCGTTACGGACAGTTATGTCGATAGGCTGGTAGCGTTTGTGCTGCTCTTGGTTGCGATGCAGCAGGCGGGGATTGAAAAGTCCTGTATATGCTGTTTCCGGCATCAACGAAACCTGCGGACGCGCGAACTGCCAGGCAGTGGCAAGGCCTGCTTTGGCAAAGAGGATGTCGATATAGGCAAGGCGTTTCACGGCAACGGCAAGCCTATCGGCACAACTCCATAGACTCTGCGAGAGCGAAGCCTCGACCGAGTGCTGTATGTCGTTGTGTCGCGAAAAGAGGTCGGCATAGATAACGGCGGCCTCGGGGTCGTCGGTGCGAGCCTGCAACTGCTTCATGCGTCGGCGCAGGTCGGGCAAGTCGGGATGATACGAGTCGTAGATATAGAAGTGCGGCAAACCCGTGTGGTCGGGGTCGAGCAGGTCGAAAACATCGGAAAGGTCGGGCAACGAAAAAATCTCTTTCAGCCCGAGCGGTTCGGCCGAGCGGGCGACCGCGGCAGTTGTGTAGGCAATGTTTTTCACCTCGAACAGCTCCACCTCATTGATGACAGAATGCTGCGAGAGATTGCAGACCGTGCCCTGCGAGTCGTGAAGGCACATAAGATGATGCTTGATTTCGGAGACCGTGTGAAGGTTCACGGCATTGGATACCACAGCGATCACCGACTCGAGGTTGTCGAGTTCGGCATTGACGGACTCAACATCTGTCAGAAACGGCATGTCGAGCAACGCCCTGCGACCGGCAGCCGAAATTAGGTTTAAGGAATCGACGATATACTGGAAACCCGGGTCGGATTTTAACTTGTCACGAAGAAGCATGATTTGCCTGTTTTTTACTTGATTGCTTGTTTGTTTGGGTGATTTATGCAAGTTCTGCCCGCACAGCCGTCGGGACCGGATGTATTACTATATTTTCATCACATCGTACACCGGTAGTCCGAGAGCCTCGGAAAGAGCTTGGCAGGCGGTTGCCGATTCGAGAGTGTAGCCGTGCGGCGAAGTGGGGTTGAGCGTGACTGCCGCAAGATGCGACTTGCGCAGCGTCATAAGCCTTCCTCCCCGCTTTGCGAAATCGCCATAAACCTCTGGGGTGACAAAAAGCTTGGTGAAGTCGCGCACAATGAGAGTGGTACGCTTTATTTCCTCTTTGGCTGCAAGCATCTTGAGCAGCCGGTCCGACACGGCGCCAGATGCGAAAATAGTGCTTCCGAAGCGGAAAAGGTTGCTGTTGTCGGTAGTGAGCATGAACACCGACGGGATGTTGAGGTCGTGGGCCACACCGTCCGAATCGATGGCCCACAAGCCATTGTCGGAGCGCGACAGCGCATCACGCACCGCAGGCTCGACTTCCGGCAAATCAATAAGGCGGCACACAAAGCGTGTTTTTGATATAAGCTGCTGCAGGTTGGGCGACACCGCAGCTCCGGTGGCGAGTATCATGGTGTCGGTGACGGTAGGCGAGGCAAGCGACAGCCGCGAGAGAGCCCCGTCGATTACGGTGAGCTGCACACCCTGACGCTTGAAACCCTCAATCTGCTCGGCAAGGATAGCGGTTGCCGCGGCTCCCGATATCAGCACCTTGCCCGACAAAAGCACACGCGCGGTGAGTAGCCTTCCCAGAGCCGTACGATGGTTGGATAGGTCGAGGATTTCAGACACACAGCGACGCTGCAGATAGTGGCGTTCGGACGTGACGACCTGCATGCCCTCATAGAGGGAAACCTCCGGTTTGGCGGTGGCATAGACACTGTCGGTCTGCTCGCCGTCGACACCAATGGAAGTCACCGCCGTGGAAACGCCAAGGTCGTGAAGCCGACGGAGCACATAGTTCAAACACACCGTCTTGCCGGTGTTCTTCTCGAGCCCTACGATGGAGAGGCTGCGGGAGTTGAGTATGTTCTTTAGGAAGGGCAAATCTGAACACGGATATTTACACGGCCGATTTCGGCTGCAAAGATACGAAATATTGGCCGACACGCGATAAGGCCCACTCACAACAACACAACTTCTGCACAGTTTCTTGCTTTCAGGCATCCATTACTCCAACCCCGTTTCCTCACGATTTATCCCTCTTCGTTTTTATCCTGCACGTGCAATTCCGACTTATGTATAAGTTTTACACAGTGAAAGATTTAATTCGTATATTTGCACACTGTCCACAATGGGGCAATCGCCCAATCCGACAATCAAACAATTCATTACACATATAAACATACAAGACAATGATTACAAAACTTGACGATTTGCTGGAACTGGTTAAGACCAAGGGCAAGAAAAGACTTATCGCGGCCTACGCCAACGACTCGCACACCATTGGCGCCGTGAGCATGGCCGTGGACCGCGGCATCGTGGACGCCACCCTCGTGGGCGACATCGACACAATAAAGAAAGTGTGCCAGGAAGAGGGCATCGACGTGAACAAGTTCGAGCTGGTGCAGGAAGCCGACGAGACCAAGGCCGGCGTGAAAGCCGTGGAGCTAGTGAACGAAGGCGGCTGCGAGGGCAAATTCCTGATGAAGGGTTTGCTGAGCACCGACAAATACATGCGCGCCATCCTGAACAAGGAAAAAGGTCTGATGCCTGGCAAGAAAACCGACATGCTGACCCATATGGCCGTATTCCAGGTGCCGAAATACCACAAACTGCTGGTGTGTTCGGACGTGGCCATAGTGCCTGCTCCCGACATGAAACAGAAGCAGGCCATTTTGGGCTATCTGATCAGCACGGCAAAAAGTCTTGAAATTGCCAAACCGAAAGTTGCGGTGCTCGCAGCCACCGAACAGGTTTCGACCGGTATGCCGGCATGCGTCGAGGCAGCCATTATCAGCAAGATGGGCGAACGCGGGCAGATAAAAGGTGCCGTAATCGACGGACCTTTGGCACTCGACGTGGCTATCGACAAAGAGAGTGCCCAGACCAAGAAGGTTGGCGGCGAAGTGGCCGGTGATGCCGACTGCATACTCTTCCCCAACATCGAAAGCGGCAACGTGTTCTACAAGACCTGCACCAAATTCGGCGGTGCCGAGCTGGCCTGCATGGTGGTGGGAGCCAAGGTGCCGTGCGTGCTCACCAGTCGTGGCGACAGCATCAACACCAAACTCTACAGCATCGCACTGGCAGCACTGAATGCACGATAAAATCATATAGCAACCAGCTGATAGCGGTTAGCCAACATACAGATAGCTAACCGCTTTTTTTTTGAAACATAGTGAGCTTGTTAGGCGTATAAACACATGTTACGCTCCTGTAAATAAAATCAACATGAAAAAGCAATTGGCGTTTACATTACTCCTCCTTCTTGCTGCAATAGGGCCAGCGCGGGCGCAATATATAGCGTGGGACGGTGAATTCATGACGGGGTTTTCGGCTGGCGCGGTTGTTCCGTTCAGCAAACCTTTCCCCACGCTGGACGCGTCCGACAACGTGAAAGCCGGAAGCCTCAACCGCTCGGTGTCGCCAGTGTTTGGCATATACTACGGCATGGAACGCGAACTAAAGGGTCGCCTCGACTTTGGCTTTGCCTTTGAGGGCACCTTCTCGCGCGAGAAAGCAAGCGTCACCTACATCGACACCACGAGCCTGACAGCCTTAAGCCAGAAATCAAACGTGGTCGAAATATCCGAAGAGATATTCCTGGCCTACTACCTGACCGAGAAACTGCCTGTGACGGCCGGCATCGGCCTCGCCGAGTCGCTGGTGTTCGGACGGTCGCATAAAAAAGACATTCTCGACCTCGACGGCAATACCATAAGCGAGGGGAATTATTCCATGGAGCAGGGATTCGGAATCGGAGCCGCCATATCGCTGCAAGCCTCGGTGGGTGTATCCTACTATTTCACCAACACCTTTTTCATAGGGCTGCGTCTCAAAATGCGCTACCCGTTTCTCGACTTCTTCTCCTCGGGAAAGGATGGGCCGGATGCCTACCTCACCAAAATGCCTGTTACGCTGACACCCATTGCAACCATCGGCTTCAGGTGGTAACCAATGGCTTATATACCCAACCTAAATATGAAAAGACTGACACTCGTTCTCCTGCTGTCGCTCGCGGCTGCAAACGGCCTCGCCCAACAAATTGAAATCTCCTGCCGCGAGACCAATGGGCTCGACAAATCGAAGGCAAGCGGCGCACGTTTTCTGACCAGACACAATGGACTCGACATCGTGGCCACCAACAAAAACTATTCCCTCAACAACGATATCGGTTTCGGTGTGGTGCTCTATGGCCTCGACAGCGACGGCAAGGCCGCCAAAACGCTGATAGTGTCGAAACAGAAAAAAAGTTTACTGGTTGCCGCCAACGCTGTGGGCGACACTGCCTATTTCATTGTATACGGCTTCGACAAAAAAGCACCGATGGACATGCACGTAATCAAAGCCAACCTGACCGATTGGACACTCTGCGGCGAACCGACCGCCGTCTACCAACGCAAAAACAAAGCCTCAGACTACATAGACTGGGAAGTGGCCACCTCGCCCGACGGCCACGCGACCGCCATTGCGATAAAGGAGTTCAGCGAAAGCCCTCGCATTGCCAAGGCTTTCGGCAACAAGGATACCGAGCATGACGCCCTCCTCGTGACCGACAACCGCTTCGCAACCCTCTGGCGACGCGACGACCTGCCAGGATGGTACAACACGCTGTGCATCGACAACGACGAGACCGTACACGCAATGCTCGTGGGCAACTCCGACAATACAACCTATTTCCTCTTTGCAAACCATTCCTCCATCAGCGATGAAACTTTTATCGACTCCCTAAACCGCAGCGACATCTATTCCTGCCGCATGCTGAACTATATAGACGGTTGCTTTGTGGCAGGCGGAACAATAGGCGAAAAACGGCGCGGCCTCCAGAATGTGCAATACTCAGCCATTTATGCCCTCGCCTACGACACTCGCACCAAGCGATTTAGATTCAACCCGCAGCCGCTCACATCGACCGAGTTTGCCGTACTCGAAAACGTCGACATCGACTTGCGCCGAAGCAATGTCTCCGAAATGCAAGGCCTCACAAACCACGACGGTATCGCAACTCCCTTCGGTGGCGTTATGCAGCTCTGGTCGTTTATGACCACCATAGCCTACTCCAAAGGCGGTTCTTTCTACGTTTATGCCCTGAACGGAAGCCTGATGGCTGCCATCGATACGTCAGCAAACTTCGTTTGGCGCGTGCCTATCAGAACCAACATTCATTCAACCAACGACAAAACACCTATCCACCAGCACCTGACCTACAGCAACGGGCGCACCTGCGTGGTGCAAACCGAAAATTCGAAAGCCCCGGACAACTACAACATCGACAACCATCTTCCCAAACTGGCACTAATGACCGGCGCCGATGCCACCCTGGCCGTTTACACCATCACCGACGACGGAAAGGTCAGCAAATACACCTCACCGCTAAACTCACTCCTCTTCCTGAACGGCCGACTTCAGAAACTGGGCAACGACTGGTTTGTGACACTCTCCAAGACAAAAAAAGTTCGCATAGCGCACCTTAAAGGAATGTAATCCCAAACATAAACACCTATATGGAAAAATATTTTGAAGGGTTGAAAAAAGTGGCCATCACCGTGTGCGACAAGGATGGCAACATTCTCGACATGAACCAGACATCGGCCGATGTGAACAGCCACGGGCAGAAAATCGTCGGCAACAACCTATTCGACTGCCACCCACCCCATGCAGCCGCCATCCTGAAAGACCTGCTCGACCACGAGAAACTCAACGCCTACACAATTGAGAAAAACGGCATAAAGAAACTTATCTATCAAGTGCCTTGGTACGACGGCGACGAGTTTGGCGGACTCATAGAACTATCCCTCCCCATACCCTTCGAGATGCCCCACCACGTGCGCAGATAGGCTTTCTGCCCTCCCCTGCCTCTTGGCTGACAGCATTTATACCCACCCTGACCGATAACGCCTCCCCCTGTCCCGAATCATTTTGGAGAATCGAGGGGAAAAATATGTTTCGCCGTAGGGAAAACCCTTGCTTATTGGTTGTACCTTTGCACGGTGAAAAATAGGTATAGTATGAATACTGCTTTGAAATCCATGAGGATTGCGGCTTTAGCCGTTTTGATATGTGTATGCTCGAATGCAATGGCGCAGGGGAAACTGACTGGCAAAGTTGTGGAAAAGTCGGGCTCGGCAATCGAGTATGCCACAATTGCAGTGCTGAAAGCCTCCGACTCCTCTCTCGTGGCCGGCAATGTGTCGCTCGAAGGCGGCAGGTTTGAAGTCGAACGCATCCCTTACGGAACCTACATTGTAAGGATTACACTTATGGGGTTCAAACCTTACTACCATCCGCAGAGCGTGACTTTCTCGTCGGCAAAACCGACGGTCAACATCGGAAAAATTGTCCTTTCTCCCACTGCCACCGTACTGAAAGCCGCTGAAGTCACAGCCGAACGCTCGATGATGGAATACCAATTGGACAAGCGGGTGATCAACGTCGACAAAAATATCGTGACTGGCGGCGGCACGGCAACAGACGTGCTGGACAACGTGCCAAGCGTATCAGTCGACAACGACGGCGAGGTGACCCTGCGCGGATCGTCGAACGTAAAGGTGCTTATAAACGGACGCCCCTACGAACTCATGGGTAGCGAACTGGACGTGCTGCTCGAACAAATCCCCGCAAGCTCGATCGAAAATGTCGAAGTGATAACCAACCCTTCGGCCAAATATGACCCCGAAGGAATGTCGGGCATTATAAATATCAAGCTGAAAGAGCAAACCAGCGGTGCCCTGGGATTGACTGGCACCGTGAACGCCAACTTCGGCGCCCCACTTCCTTTCCAGATACCCAACCTCAACGGTTACAACAACTCCGCCATCGACCCCCGCTTGGACTACACCAAGTTCATACCCACGGCTATGGGAACCATTAACCTGAACTATGCCACCAACAGGTGGAACTTCTTCCTGAACGTGGACGGCGGACTGCGCGGACGCGGCAACCGCAGCACCACCGACATCTGGCGCTACAACAACGGCTCGACCGTATCGCACGATAGCCTCTTCGAATACAACCGCCACCAGAACACTATGACCAGCGTCAAAATCGGAGCCGAATACTATTTCAAACACAACGCCTCGCTCATGCTCTCCTACACCTTCAACGGCGGCAAACGCACAAGGTTCAGCTACATCGATGCCAACGACATTCTCAACAGCGGCCAATTCGACTACCGGCAAACCGACACGAACTTCACCAATCGCATGAACCACACAGTCAACCTGCTGTTTATGAAAAATTTCGACAAAAAAGAGCAGCAGCTGACTCTCGACTTGACATATACCCACCGCCACGGCACCGGCGGCGGCGGACAAGCCATGCGCTTCTACGTCGACAGCATAGACCTCGACAATTTCTATTACCGTATGACCGACAACCTGCGAGGCGGCAACTCGCTGAACGCTAAACTCGACTACACCCATCCCTTTGCCGACCGATTCAAGCTGGAAGTGGGCTATGAGGGCCTGATTAGCCAAGGACTGCTCCAGTCCGACTACTACCTTACCACCCACGACACCGCCAATGTGCTCGACGCACAGTCATCGGTCAACGAGGATTACCGCCAACAGATCCATGCCGTCTACGCCACTTTCGGCGGCAAGATAATCGACAACCTCTCGGCACAGATCGGACTGCGCGGCGAGTATTCGAGCGTTTATGGCATCGACTACTACCACAACAACCACGTTATGGTCGACACCTTCTACCTTCAGCTCTACCCAACCGTTCACCTCTCCTACAACATCAACGACCGCCAGAGCATACAGCTCAGCTACAGCAAGCGCGTGCGACGCCCGCGTATGCAGTCGCTCGACGCCTACATCAACATCCGCCAGGGCAAGGAGATGAGCTTCGGCAACCCGCAGCTCAACCCAGAATACACTCACGCCATCGAACTTTCCTACAACGTGGGCTTCAAGCAGACCAACATCTTCACTTCGCTCTATTTCCGCCAAACCAACCACAAAATGACTATGTACGGCTTTGTTTGGGATTCGGCCTCGGCTGCCTACTATTCGCCATGGATGATATACAACCCCGACTATGACGGCTATTGGGCTTCAACGTGGCAAAACCTTGGCAAAGGCATAAACTACGGCATGGAAATAATCTACGACCAGCAAATCCTAAAATGGTGGAAACTGAACCTGAGCGTTAACCTGTACGGCGAATATATCGAAGGCACCGAACTACTCGACAACAAAAGCGACAACTCATTTCGCGTGAGCGGAAAACTGAGCTCTTTCATGAACCTGCCCAAAGATTGGGCCATCCAGTTTTCCGGACAGTTCAGACCCGGTTTCCACGACCTGCAGACAACCATGATTGGCTCTGTGTGGTTTGACCTTGCCGTGAAAAAAGACGTGCTCAACCATCAGGGAACTGTCAACTTGAGAGTGAGCGACGTGTTCTGCACTGGACGCTATGGCCACACCACCGTCAACGAACAGATGAACCGCGTGTTTCGCGGCAACCGCATTGCACCGACAATCACCGTCGGGTTTACCTACAAAATCAACAACGGACTGAAACAAGACAAAAAACAGGAGATACAAGACGAAGACGCATACAATATGGATTGACCTCATACAGCGTCACAACACTATGGCACATCCTTCAGCTTGAAAGCATCTTTTCGTAACGCTCCAAACGCCACCCCACCCCATCAAATCAAACACCGACAACCGTGAAGTATTCGACCCCGTGAGACAAAAACGGGTCGCCCTGACACCCGAAGAGGGGGTGCGGCAGGCGGTGATAGCCTTTCTGCACAACTCGAAAGGCTATCCCCTCGAACTGATGCAGGTTGAAGGCAGCATCGCACTCAACGGCATGACACGTCGCTGCGACATTGTGGTCTATGGCAAGGATATGTCGCCGAAGATGATTGTCGAATGCAAACGGCCCAATGTGGCCATAACCCAGAAAGTGGTCGACCAAGCCTGTCGCTACAACACCGTGCTGCATGTGCCTTGGTTGCTGCTCACCAACGGAAAACAAAGCTTGACACTGCATGTTTCTGACGGAAATTCACTGCGCCAATTTCAAGAAATACCACAATGGAACGACCTGTAATCCCATAACACACCATGCAAAAAACACTGACCATAAAATACTGTGAATTCGATTCACTGCAAGAGCTGTCCGCCAGCGACCGCGAACTTATAGCCGCCGCTCAAAAGGCCACAGAAAACTCCTACTCGCCCTATTCGCATTTTCGTGTCGGAGCCGCAGTCAGACTGGACAATGGCGCAATCGTCACCGGAAGCAACCAGGAAAACCTCGCCTATCCGTCAGGCCTGTGTGCCGAGCGGGTAGCACTTTTCTCCGCCTCCAATTATGACAACGGCAAACACGCCGTCGAAACCCTCGCCATCGCAGCCTACGACAGCATCGGCCTCGAAGCCGAAGCCTCTCCATGCGGTGCCTGCCGCCAAGTAATGATTGAGCAGGAACAGCGACAGGGCAAACCTCTGCGAACCCTGGTGGCACTCCACGACGGTCGCATTCGTGAATACAAAAACACGTCCGACCTCCTTCCTTTTGTGTTTTCTGCTATGCTGTAAGCATAGACCACACTATTGCAACACTTTACGTCCTGATAGAACACTTTTTTCAACAAAAAAAGGTGTCAGTCAATTTTTTATTAGTACTTTTGCACACTTAAAATTAGATTATTAACAGTAATAAACACCAAAATATGGGAGCAATTGGAAGTATCAGAAAACATTCATGGATTGCAGTATTGATCGTTGGCATAGCCATCGTGGCCTTCATTATTGGCGACCTACAGAAGAACCGTGGCGCCGGCCAATTCGATATTGCCAAAATCGGCAAAGCCACCTTCACCATTCAAGACTTCAACGACCGTTATGAGGAGTTGAAAACCAATTATATGCGCAACCAAGGCATTGACCAGATACCCAACGATGTGGAGTACCGCCTCCGCGAACAGGTCTGGCAAAACATGCTCGAAGACACTCTTATGGGTGTAGAATACAAGAAACTGGGTCTTGTAATCTCCGAGGACGAGGCCAGCTCCATGATGTTCGAGGACGGCGACTACACTCACGCCTATATGCGCCAGTGGTTCACCGATCCCAGCACAGGCCAGTACAACGCTCAGGCGGCCGCACGCTATTTCCGCGACCAATTCGACCAGCTCGACCCAAGTATGCAGCACGACATCACGGCTATGCGCCACGAAGTCGAGAGCAACCGCTTGCAGGAAAAATACAACAATCTTATCAGCAAGGCATTCTACGTACCCTCTTCCCTCGCCGAAAACGAAGCCCAGCTCTCCGCCAACCGCTCCGATGTGGTGGTGGCTATGGCCTCATATCAAAACGTGAGCGAGGATAACGCTACCCCATCCGACGAGGACTACAAGAAATATTTCAACGAACACCGCGCCGAAATCGAAACCGGGCTCGGGCTACGTGTCTACGACGAAATCCGCAAGATTGAATACATCGCCTATCCCATCGTCCCCTCGCCCGAAGACCTGACCAAAATATCCAATGAGGTCGACACTGTCTGGAAAGAGTTCCAAACCGTCGAGGATGCCAACATATCCGAATTCGTTTACGGCAACTCCAAACCTGCCATAAGCTACGACACCACCTACGTAAAAGCCTCCGAAGTGAAAGGTCTCGACACCCTCATCGAAAAGACCGCTGTTGGCGGTTTCATTCCTCCCCGCCAAATCGGCAACGAATGGGTTATGGCCAAAGTGATGGCTACGGCCATGCGTCCCGACAGTCTCCGCGCCAGCGTCGTACTGCTGCTCAACAACTCTGCCGGACTTGACAATGTAACTCGCTCCGACGATGAGGCCAAACTATTGGCCGACACCGTTGAAAACCTGCTTAAATCCAAGGACGCCAACATTGAAGACATCGTGGCACGCTACTCTGACGACCCACAGAAAAACACCAACAAAGGAGATATGGGCTGGGCCTTGGACGGCACAAGCTACGGTTTTCTCAACGATGATATCCTGAACACCCCCGAAGGAGGCGTCTTCACCTACAAACGGCCCGACAACCTTGGCTACGTGGTTGTCAAGGTGACCGGTAAAACCACTCCAAAACGCAAATACCGCATAGCCAAAGTGGTACGCGAGATTGCTCCCAGCAATACCACCAACTCGCAAATCTACAGCAAAGCTTCTTTCTTCGCCGGTCAAAACCGTACCGAAGAGGAAATGATTGCTTCCGCAGCCGCCGAGAACCTCTCGGTGCGCGAAGCTATGACCACTGCCATGATAGACAAACTGCCTGGCCTCGAAAACTGCCGCAGCATTATGCAGTGGGCTTTCGACAAAAAACGGAAGGTGGGCGACGTTTCTGAAGAAGTCTACTCCTGCGGCGACATGTTTGTGGTCGTTGCCCTCAAAGAAATCTACAACAAGAAAAACCTCACCTACGACAAAGTTCGCAACGACATCGAACAGCAAGTCCGCCTCGACAAACGCGCCGAATACCTTATGGCCGAAGCCGGCGAAGCCGCCAACGCCACCAAGGACATCAACAGTTTGGCCACCAAATTCAACACCACTGTAGACACTCTTACCAACATCGGGCTACGCGACTACTATCTCGGTCGTTTCGGCATGGAGCCCAAAGTGCAAGCGCGCATCTCCATGGCCAAAGTCAACGAAATGTCGGGTCCCATTCGCGGTGCACAAGGAGTCTACTTCGTGAAAGTCATCAACCGTCACGAGGATGCCAACAACAGCGTCGAAAACCTTAAAACCATCATGTCGCGCGAATACGGACGCAAAGTCTCCGGCGCTATCCAAGTGTTGCAAAACGCCACCAAGATAAAAGACAACCGCAACCGTTTTTTCTAAACCAAGTTGTGACATGACCCTGCGGTTTCACAACATCGGAAATCCAGGAGATTGAAAAAAACGAAGTCCCCCAAATGGCTTTCGAAAAACTGAAAAATTTCACAAAGGGCGTGGCCACTCGGTTGCGCCCTTTGCCTTCTACCGACGGAAACCCCTCCAAACCGCAATCTCGTATGCGTCTCCTGCTCGCCAAGATGCGAACCAAACAGCGTCTTGTGGTGATGGATGCCGAAACCTACCGTGAACACTGGTCGTTTCGCCTTTCGGCTCAAAACCTCTTTGTGGGTATCGGCATTGTGTGCATCGTGCTCATGATTCTAACTTTCCTGCTCATCGCCTTCACCCCACTCCACAACCTTATTCCCGGCTACACAAACGGTGAAGTTATAGACCAAACCTACCACAATGTGGCCATGCTCGATTCGCTCGAAACGAAGTTGCAGCTCCAGGAGGAAAAAATGGCAGTTTTGAGTGCCATAGTGTCTGGACAAGAAATTGCCAAAGGCGACACAAACGACAGCATCTCGAGACCAAAGGCAATGGGCGAAAACGACTCTCGCTGCGAAGCGGACAGCCTCCTACGCATCGATATGGCGCAAAAACGCTCTGCCAAAGGAAAACAACTTGCATCGACCAACGAACACCATTCCGGCGGACAACTGTTTTTCCCGCCTATCAAGGGCAAGATTCTCCTTGCCTACAACCCCAAAGAGGGACATCTGGGAACCGACATATCGGGCAACATGAACGAAATCATCAAGTCAGCAGCCAACGGCACCGTGTTCTATGCCGGCTTTACCGCCGACGACGGATACGTAATCGCCATTCAACACCCCGGCAACATCATATCCGTATACAAACACAACAGTGCGCTCCTGAAACACGACGGCGACATGGTGAAAGCCGGTGAGCCGATTGCCTACCTCGGTCGCTCTTCGACCATTGCCACCCCTCACCTGCATTTCGAACTGTGGATTAACGGCAAAACCGTCGATCCGCTTTCGTATATCTCACTCTGAAATTATGCCAGCTCACTATGGTTTCTTATATCTGATTTCTCCATATCTAAATCTTCACCCGTTTTGAGACATATCGCCATATTAGGCTCTACCGGATCCATCGGCACTCAGGCTCTCGACGTTATCCGATGGCATCCCGACGAATACACCGCCGAGGTGCTCTGTGCGGGAAGCAACTCCGACCTACTCATCAAACAGGCACTCGAATTCAAGCCCAACGCCGTCGTGATAGCCGACGAGAAAAAATACAGTATTGTGCGCGATGCCCTTGCCAACGAAAGTGTGAAAGTCTTTGCAGGCATGCAGGCCATTGTGGAAACCATGGAAATGGAAAGTATCGACATGGTGCTGGCCGCCATTGTGGGGTTTGCTGGCCTTCGCCCCACGCTTCGTGCCATAGAGTCGGGCAAACCAATCGCCCTGGCCAACAAGGAGACTATGGTGGTGGCCGGAAGCATTGTGACCAACGCCGCGGCACAGTTCCACACTCCGATACTGCCAGTCGACTCCGAACACTCGGCCATATTCCAATGCCTTGTCGGCGAACTCTCGCCTGTCGAGAAAATACTGCTTACCGCCTCGGGCGGCCCATTCTACGGACACCAACGCGATAGCCTGCTCAATGTGAAACTCGACGATGCCCTGAAACACCCCAATTGGTCAATGGGACGCAAAGTGACCATCGACTCGGCCACACTCATGAACAAAGGCCTTGAGGTTATCGAAGCACGTTGGCTATTCGATGTCCCGGCCACACACATCGAAGCCGTCATACACCCCCAGTCGGTCGTGCACTCAATGGTGCAGTTCGCCGACGGGAGCGTGAAAGCCCAACTCGGTATACCCTCAATGAAGACTCCCATACAATATGCCTTCAGCTTCCCGAATCGAATAGAAAGCCCCCTGCCACGTCTCGACTTCGCCAACTACCCGCAACTTACGTTCGGAAAACCGGACACCGATACATTCCGCTGTCTCGCTCTGGCATACGAGGCTATCGCTCGTGGGGGCAACATGCCCTGTATCATGAACGCCGCCAACGAGGTGGCAGTACAACGCTTCATCGAAGGCAGCATTCGCTTTCTCGACATTGCCGACTTTGTTGAACGCGAAATGCAGACTGCGACATTCATCGCCAATCCATCGCTCGACGACCTGTTTGAAACCGACCGTCTGGTTCGTAAGTCAAACCAGTAAAACACATTTATCGCAAAACCTCTTTTTCAGCAAATTACCTTCAACCAATGAAAGCCCTTGCATTTTTCTTGAGCCTCTCGCTTCTTATCATAACCCATGAGTTCGGTCACCTCGGTCTGGCCAAACTGTTCAAGACCCGCGTGCTCCGTTTCTACATGTTTTTCAACTGGAAATTTTCCATCCTGAAAGCCAAAAAATTCGACGGCAAATGGCATTTCCTTTTTTTTAACGCCAATACCCCGAAGGAGTGGGAAGAGAAAGAGCCCGACAACACCCTGTGGGGCATTGGCTGGATACCGCTCGGCGGATATTGCGACATCGCCGGCATGATTGACGAAACCAAGTCGGAAGATAAACTCGAGTCTGTTCCGCAACCTTGGGAATATCGCACCAAACCGGCTTGGCAACGGCTCCTCATCATCAGCGGAGGCGTGCTGGTGAACTTTGTCTCGGCACTGCTAATCTACACTTTCATATTCGCCCACTGGGGCAAGGACGAACTGCCGCTACGCAACGCCTCGCTCGGTTACGAGTACCACCAGATACTGCTTGATGAGGGTCTGCGCAACGGCGATATAATTTACGCTGTCAACAGCGAAGAGATGTACAACCTTGACGTGCTGAACAAAAGACTGCTTCTCGAAAAGACGCCCGAATTGACCGTGAAACGAGGCGACAGCCTCATCACACTCCAACTCTCCGACAATTTTATTGCCCGCACTCTGAAAGAACAGCCCCAAGCGTTGATAAACGGCATTCGCACACCTTTCGTTGTCAAAGATTTTATGCCTGGTTCCGTGGCCGCCAATGCCGGTGTTGCTGTTGGCGACAGCGTGGTGAGCATCAACCACACACCCACACCCATTTTCAGCTCTGTAACAACTGCCCTGTCCGAAAACGCCGGCGACTCCGTAACTATCGGCTTCTTCCGCAGCGGCACCTATCACGAACTGACACTGAAAGTGCCATCGAACGGCAAAATCGGCGTGCAACTCAAAAGCCCGCTCGAGATTTTCCATGTCGAACATCGCTCCTACAACTTCTTCCAAGCAATCCCGGCTGGCATTTCGCACGGCTGGCAGACCCTTACCACATACGTCTCAAGCCTCAAACTGCTCTTCACAAAAAATGGTGCGCAAAGCCTCGGCGGCTTTATCAGTATCGGCAGCATATTCCCGTCTGAATGGAGCTGGCAGAATTTTTGGGACATCACGGCTCTGCTGGGCATCATACTCGCTTTCATGAACATCATTCCCATACCAGGCCTCGACGGCGGCCACATCATGTTCACCCTATGGGAGATTATCACACGGCGCAAACCGAGCGACAAATTCCTCACCATAGCGCAGAACATCGGCATGGCTCTGCTGCTCGCCCTGTTGGTTCTGGCCAACGGCAACGATATCTGGCGGCTGCTACAAGGGCTCTTCAACTGACACAATTCATCCTATGTCTCGCTACATCAATCCGCTTTGTGCTTGAAACAGATTGACCGCCATATTCTTCGCTCTTTCATCGGGCCGCTGCTGCTCACATTCAGCATCGCCGTCTTTGTGCTGCTTATGCAGTTCGTGTGGAAATATATCGACGATATGGTGGGCAAGGGCTTAAGCGTGGGCGTGATTGCCGAACTTCTTTTCTACGCTTCGGCCACATTCGTCCCCATGGCACTCCCCATCGCAGTCCTGTTTGCCTCTATTATGACCATGGGCAACCTCGGCGAAAAATATGAACTCATAGCCATGAAAGCTGGTGGCATATCACTTCGGCGCGCCATGTTGCCTATGACACTGGTCGTGGCTTTTCTCACCGTAGTAGCTTTCTATTTCTCCAACAACGTACTCCCTGCGGCAACCCTTCGCTACCGAATGACTCTCTACGACGTGACACGCAAGAAACCGGCTGTCAACATCCGACCAAGCGAATATTACGACGAAATAGACGGCTATGTAATCCGTATCAACAAAAAAGACTCGGAAACCGGCATTCTGAGCGATATTGTCATATACGACCACTCGCAGGAGCCCAAACAGTCGTCAATCATACTGGCCGAAAAAGGCACCATGCAAACCAGCCCCGACGGAAACCACCTCATATTCACCCTTTACAATGGTCACTCTTATTCCGAGGAAAAAGACGAAGACAACAGCATTTCCCGACCCTTTACCTCTATTGACTTCAAGGAACAGGTTCTCACCTTCGACCTCTCTTCGTTTGCTTTCGACAAGTCGGACAAAGAGAGTTTCCGCTCAAATTGCCAAATGATGAACGTCAGCCAACTCGACTCGACCACACGCCACCTCAAAAAGGAGATGTCGCGGCGCTATGCCGACTTCACCAGTGCTACCACTTCCAAACTCTCTCTTTACCAACGCTACTCCCTACTCGATTCGACCAATACAAGCCATCCGAAACCCGCAAAACAGGCCGCATCAGCTTTCGACTTCTCAAATTACATCAGTCAACTCAGTCCTGACGACCGCACACGGGTACTGAACCGTGCCCGCAGCATAGCCGATCAGATAAACAGCGACTTCCACGTCTATTCCCAAGTAATGAAGTCTGACCACGAACATATCGCACGACACTATGTAGTCTGGTATCGCAAGTACACTTTTTCCATCGCCTGTATGGTTCTTTTCCTCGTGGGCGCCCCTTTTGGCTCTATAGTCCGCAAAGGAGGACTCGGTATGCCTCTGGTGGCCTCGGTTCTATTTTTCGTGCTTTACTATGTAATCGATATGATTGATGAAAAATCTGTACGCGGAGGAGCTCTTAACGAATATGGCATGTGGATTGACACCCTCGTATTCCTACCCATTGGTCTTCTACTGACTATTTACGCTACGACCGACTCTTCTCCCAACAACTCGCGATGGTTCATAAAACTCCTCTCCTTTATGGAGCGACGCAAGAAGCACTCTTGACCTTGCATTTCACTTGCAGCGTTTTTCGACCCACTTACCCCCAATTTTAGTGACCGTGCCGCCCAAAATTGCCCAACAGTGGCTATACGCTGTTTTATTTTGCCGTTGTATTTTTGCAACCGTAAACTGAAACAGCGTATTTTGCCATTATGCTTTTGCCCGTAAAGGCAGTTTATGTTTTGGTTTTGTGGATTAATAACGGGAGGCGGCCACTCGGTGAAACGGGTGGTCGCTTTTTTTGCAAGACATCATGCCGCGACGGGCTGAGAAGTTTGAACAATTGACTCAATCACAGTTTTGGAAAAAAACATTGCCTGTTTAAACAAACTTTCCATTTTCTCGAGGCTATACGAACCGCAAATTTCTCTTTTGCCGTTAAAGGATTTTGTCGTAAATTTGCAACGTGTTAGGTATTTTAAGAAAATACTCCATAATATTTCTGGCAGCTGTGTCGTGCTTGTTTGTAGCAACTCTTGTTATTGATGAATGCCATGACTTGCGTTGTGAATGCGACAACATATATATCAATGCTTGCGTTGAATTTGAGGCCGACGATATTGACTGGAACGAGTGCAACGACGTGGCAGAATGCACTACAGCATATTGCGACGACAGATACCGTATGGCATTTTATAATGAACTTCCAGTCCCCCGACTTGCCCCAATACAGCGCTCTGACGAACAATGGCGGGGACTGGTGAGAAAATATGCCAAACATCACATTCCTACTTTGCATAATCATGTATTTCTCTATGGTATAGACCCGAAAAGGTTTATACCATTTTCTTTTTACATAAATTGACTAATCTATTACCTTAAATTATGGAAATCACCGAAATTATCATTGCATTGCTGACACTTACAGCTGGCATTGGCGTGTTTCTTATGGCCTGCCAAACAATGAGCGGCCACCTCGAATCGGCATCATCCAAACGGCTGAAACGACTTTTCAGCAAAACAGGCAACAACAAATGGGTTGGAGTAGGCATCGGCACTATCGCTACGGCGGCAATACAAAGCAGCTCCGCCATGACGGTGATGGTTATAGGATTTGTGGATGTGGGAATCATGTCATTGACTCAGGCAGCAACAATCATTTATGGGGCAAATATCGGCACCACCGTCACAGCCCAGATGGTGGCACTGGGGATGGCTGGATCTGGTGCAATATCGCTTACCCTTGTCTTTGGTGCCCTTACAGGCATCGGACTTTTTATGCAACTGCTCGGCAAACGAGAGGCCATAAAGCAGGCCGGCGGCATAATGGCCGGCTTCGGACTGCTTTTCGTCGGACTGAAAATGATGGCCGACGCTATGGCTGGCTTTGCCGCGTTAAACGAAGTTAGGCTTCTTCTGGCGGGGATTGACAACAGCCTTTTGCTTGTGTTGCTGGGGGCTGTCCTGACTGGCCTTTTGCAATCTTCATCCGTGATGACTACCATTGTAATAACCATGCTGTTTTCAGGTCTGATTAATTTGGATCAGGGCATATACCTGACAATGGGGTCAAACATAGGAACCACAGTAACCGCTTTAATCGCAGGAATGACAAGCGGGACGAACGCAAAACGGACGGCAGTTATCCACTTTCTGTTCAATACTATCGGCACAGTTCTATTCATTGCCATCGCCTTGTTGATGTTGCTTTTCACTGACGGCAATTGGAATTTTGGGCGAATTTTCGGCCAAATATTCCATGGGCAACCACAGCTACAGCTCGCCATGTTCCACACCGTCTTCAACATCACCACAATGCTGGCGGTGCTGCCTCTCACCAACACTCTTGTAAAACTCTCGTGCAGAGTCGTCAAAGAGCGCAAATCACAGACTGACCCAGCCGAACCTCACTTCTACTTCCTTGATCGCAAAATGCTTAGCACTCCTGTTGTGGCTGTGCGTCAGCTGAAAGCCGAGATTGAACACATGGCGCAAATGGCTATGGACAACTTTCACCGCTCCATTCGTATAGTCACCTCTATGGACTTCGGTGAGGTGGAAAGCTTCCGACGTACCGAAAATGAACTGAACTATCTGAATGCCGAACTTGTAAATTTCACGGTGCAGCTGTTCGACAGTAAGCTCGGCAGGTTTGACCATCAATATTTAACCACTTCAATCCGCTCGATGTGCGACTTGGAACGTATTGGCGACTATGCCGAAAATATCGTGGAATATGCCGAAACCTTACGGCAACACGATTCGGCCTTTTCGTCCGATGCTGTCGAGGAAATACTTAATATGCAACATCTTATAGACAAACTGTACGACGATATAATGCAAGCATACCATAAACTCGACAACGAGGCACTGCAACGAGCCTATGTTACCGAGGACAGTATTGATGACTTCACGGAGACGATGGAGCAGAACCACATAGAGAGACTGAGTTGCGGTGTATGCGATCCGGCAACGGGAGCAGAATACATCTCACTGGCACAAAACACGGAACGTATTGCCGACCACCTGATTAACGTAGGCAATACAATACGCGATCTGGTGAATCTGAAATAAAAAACCGCCTGCTTGCAGGCGGTATCGAAGGTTAAAACAGATGTGATTGTCTATTTTTTGAAATAGCGGTTGTATAGACCTTCCAACGCCTTTCCGTGGCGAGCCTCGTCGCGTGCCATCTCGTGAACAGTATCATGTATGGCATCGAGGTTTAGGGCTTTAGCACGTTTGGCCAGATCGGTCTTGCCCGCGGTGGCACCATATTCGGCATCGACACGCATCTTCAAATTCTCGGCTGTGCTGTCGGTCAGAACCTCACCCAAAAGCTCGGCAAACTTGGCAGCATGCTCGGCCTCTTCAAACGCGGCTTTTTCCCAATACAGCCCGACCTCTGGATATCCTTCACGGTGCGCCACACGTGCCATGGCCAAATACATTCCCACTTCTTTGCACTCCCCCTCAAAATTTGCACGAAGATCCATCTTGATGTCCTCAGGGGCGTCTTTTGCAACTCCCACAATATGTTCGGCTGCCCATGTCTTGATGTCCTCTTTCACCTCTTGCATAGGTTTGCCACATATAGGGCATTTTTCGGGCATCTCATCGCCCTCATAAACATAGCCGCACACGGGGCATATAAATTTTTTGCTCATAATTGATTGTTTTTATGGATTAATATTAACGGTGATTATCTTTTGCAAAGATACACTTTTTTCTCATATTTCCCTTTCACCCGCCGAAAATGATGTTTGTCGCATTAAACATAATCGGCCAAGGTTCGTATGACACGAAACAACAGGTTGCCAAACACTGCGCTGGCAACCTGTTGTCGGCTGTGTATGAATTAGTCAAGCACCAGACTTGGTGCCGAATAGGTGCGTGCGGCAAGTTCTTGGTTGAGCATATATAGGCTCTTGGCATCGCTTCCGAAAAGCTCCATCTTGGTAATCATATCGCGTGCATTGGTCTCTTCCTCGCCTTGCTCTTTCACAAACCAGTCAAGGAACTGCATAGTGCGAAAATCCTTTACCTTGTAGGCAGCATCGTAGATGGTGTGGATTGAGGCGGTCACATATTCCTCATGCTCCAACCCTGCTTTCAGGACATCCATGTCTTTCTTGAATTTCTTGTCTGGCTTGGCTATGGCTCCCAGCACAATCGGGCAGTCGTTGTTCTGCATGTACTTGTAGATAAGCATGGCATGATCGCGCTCCTCCTGGGCCTGTATCATATACCAGTTGGCAAAGCCGCTCAAACCACGCTTGTCAAAATAATTGTTCATGTCAAGATAGAGATAACTCGAATAGAGTTCTTTGTTAATCTGCTCGTTAAGCAGGTCTGATACTTTCTTGTTCAACATGTTGTTTTGTGTTTGATATGTTTTTATTGTTTACTGCTTTCTGAAGTTAGACTTGTCGACCGAACAGAGGGGACACTCCCAATTTGCCGGCAGATCCTCAAACTTGGTTCCAGGTGCAACCCCATTGTCGGGATCGCCAACTGCGGGGTCGTATACATACCCGCACACTTCACATACATACTTTTCCATAATTCTTTTATTTTAGGGTTATTTATATAATCTACATAACGTCTGAACAGGTTTTTTATTGCATATCCGTCATTTGCCTTAGATAATTTCTGCTTTCGTCCGGTCCTAAATTGAACAGCAAATCAATTACACTAAGCTCAGGACAAAAACCGAAACGATCTCTCCATACCTGATAATATGGCACTTGCCGATTTGTACAATACTCCGACTGTTTCATTCTACGGTGATCGAACATTCCACGCATATCCAGCCCACTATCGGTCAATGAGTGACCATAATTGTCAACATAATCTTTACTGTAATTCAATCTGCACGGAATCGACATTTTCGCAAGGAGATATTCTATAACCAGCTGATTAAAGTCTATCAAGCGCTTATGGCGTTTCACAAGAATCGCTTTCAGTCCATCCCACAGGTACAAAAAGTATGGCGCATTGTTATAGGCTGATTCTATGGCACGTATGTGCTGTATATTCCATTTCTCCGCATACGATATTTCAACATTGGCTGTAATAGTATGATTGCCGTTTACACGTACCACCGGCACACTCAATCGCATAACCCCGTTTGAAGTCAAGATCTCGCACCTGTTACGATGGGTTTGCTTCGGATAGCTCTCATATATTTCTATTGTGGCTGTTGATCTGCTTGTTAGCATTGCCATATAGCTAATCGGAGGCAGATAGGATGTAGGTAGAATAAGGTCGTTCATAATTGCAAAGTTATTAGTTTTCTATACGATATGCAATTTTTTTTTCGCAAAAAAGTTTATTATATATCTCGTTGGTGTCGTAAATCGCAAATACTTTTTGATGAAATCCTTAATGGCTCAATAGTTCGACACCTGATTTTACTGTGTAACAAGATAATAGTCTGTACATTTATGGATATTGAGGTCTTCAAATTTGGCGGAGCATCGGTCAACAGCGCACAAGCTGTGCAGAATATGGTGTCTATTATAAAGAACCGCTATGACAACGGCAATCAGCCTCTGGTTATTGTAGTCTCGGCAATGGGAAAAACCACCAACGCACTCGAACAACTCGTTCCTGGTGTGACACGACCCGACGAACAGACTATAATATACAACAACCTTGTAAACTATCACCTGCAAATTGTCCGCCATCTGTTCCCCAACCCAACTCACCAGGTTTATAACTCCCTGGCACAACTGTTTGCTCAACTCAAAAAAGAATACACATCGCCCCAAAGCAACTATAACTATGACTATGACCGCATTGTGTCATTTGGCGAACTAATCTCTACAAAAATAATCAGTGCTTATCTGTACGAATGCAATGTTGAAAATCAGTGGATTGACATTCGAAGAGTTATTGTCACCGACAACACTCACCGATGTGGACAAGTTGACTGGCAGGCCACACTGTCAAACACATCTTATCTTTCTAATTCCTTGGAATATAAAAAGGCTATTGTTACGCAGGGGTTCATTGCATCCGCAGCCGACGGCACAACAAGCACACTTGGTCGCGAAGGCTCGGACTACAGCGCTTCTATTCTTTCATATATGCTTGATGCCAAATGTATGACCATCTGGAAAGATGTGCCCGGATTCCTCAACGCCGACCCGAAATATTTTGCCGACACCGTGAAAATCGAACAGATGCCATACGATGAAGCCATCGAACAAGCATATTATGGTGCATCCGTTATTCACCCAAAAACCGTCAAACCACTTCAAAACAAGCAGATACCGCTTTATATCAAGTCGTTTGTAAACCCTTTGGCAGAAGGTTCCGTGGTTGGTCCTTTCTCCGTCATAAAACCTGAGATTCCATTATATATATTCAAAGAAAACCAACTGCTTCTTTCAATTATGCCGAAAGACTTTTCCTTCATAGCCGAGGACAACCTACAACGCATCTTTGCCATTCTTTCTCAAGTGGGTGTAAGCGTCAACCTAATGCAGAACTCGGCCTTGAGCTTTTCAATCTGTATTGACTATAACCGACTTTTACTTGACAGGCTTATAGACTTATTAAGCGTTGATTTCAAGGTGCGTTACAACCAAAATATGCAACTGCTTACCGTCCGGCACTACAACCAGAAAGTTATCGACTCTATTGTAGCGGGGCGCAAGATATATCTGGAACAGCGAAGCCGCGTCACGGCTCAAATGGTAGTGAACTCGTGACTATATATGGTGAAGAAGCTGCTCCACAACACTAATTTTATAGCCTATGGAATAGTACGTTATCCTACCGTCAGGACAGATGTAAGCTACTATGGGATATGTTATTGGTTCTGCAACATTTAATGTTTTTGTGAGCAGATTTTCCAGATGGTCGTCGTTCGCTTTACGCCATACTGATATATCGGCACCTGGAATGTCCCATCCTACAGCCGGAACCCCTTCGGGAACAAGCATGTATATCATACCTCCCCAGCGGGCCAATCGGTCTTTCTGTTCAATTAATTCTTTCACCAAATGTTTTGACGGTTCGCGATAGTTGCCTAACGAAACAAAAACAAAACCCTTGTCGCCCCCATACTCTTCAATAGTTGCCATACCCGCAATGACCTCAAACTTGTTGTCGATAAACGGAATATCTTTATTGCATGATTTTTCATCCAGCGAACGCAACAAAACCTCAATGTCGTAACTCTCCCCCCCTTTCATCTCGAAAAAAAACAAGCGAGATCGGACAGCACCTTTCGCGTTGCGGTTTCCTGTGGAAAGACAGTAATATCCAGCAGGCAGACTGATTGTGTACGGAAATGTAGAAACACGTTCATCGTCCTCGAAATCGAGGCTCATAAAATCTCCATTTTCAAAATGCTGGATTGTGTAGTGCTTCCAATACTGCGGTGTAACACCGGAGTGGTCGCCTGCCTGTCTGACCGTTAGGCTTGACGTAGCGTATGACCGATTGTCGGACAACGCCATATCCCCTAACGAAACCGTTCTCCATTCGCTGCCAAAAGCTACAAAAATATCCCCCGTGGCGCCGTCGATATATGCCGGAATGCCAAGCGAACGGCAAGCAGCAACAAAGAAGATATCACGCGAATGAGAATCACTGTGACGCAATTCGAAAACTCCCATCGGCGAAATTGGGCAATTGTAATAGTTGCCCGTGTCGTCGACTGAAATATTTGTTAAAGTCCATGTTTTCAACTGCTCAACAGTAACAACATTTTCTTGTTTCAAACCCTCCGACAAAGGCTGCCGCCATGGACGCACTTGCTCATTGCTTATGCGAGCAGGCATTATTCCCTTCTCATAAATTAAACGTTGCGCCCCAAATGACGAATACTGTTCCGTTACGTGAGCATCGAGTACATCGGCGGTAATATCGCGCATATCCTTATCGCTAAACGATTTGAGAAAGCTGTTGAGCGGAAAGTCCGTCCGTTCGGTATGGCGATTCATAAATGTGACAATTTCCTCATAATTTCCCTCGCATCGACGCATGACATCGGCAATCTGAACCCGAGTCAAATTTGCATTTGGCAGGATCTTTAGTGAGCGATTAGTGATTATCGGGCTGTTACCTGCGACGATATCATCGAAATCGTTTCTGTTGCAAACGAAAGTGGCTATATAAGCGTTTCTTGCCGAGTCCTCGAAAACAAGCCGTCGCTGGTTGGCAGCCTGCATCTCATCACTCACATCGGTCAAATGCGGGTTAGGTTCAGGCGGTACAATATCGATGTTTTCATCAAATTTTTCACCATAACAATGTTCGAGCTGAAGGGTAATCACGCTGTCCACGCGGGTATCCATCTTGGCATAGCCGAACCGACATCCATCAGAGGCCCACACAAGCAAGTCGCCTCGTCCGGTGGTCAGCGAAGCGAGACCCGCCGTGTCGGTTTTGAAGGTTGCAAGCGTATAGTATTCCGCATAGTTGTAGAGTTTGAACTTCACCGTGGCACCACTCATTGGATTACCATCAGCATCAACGACATTAACCGTAGCTTTGCACACGTCGGCATAGTGTGACAACAGGTTGAGCTCGGCATAGTTTGCAGTTCGCCTAACCACATCCTCGTCACCCCGATACCGTCCGAAGGCCTTGGTATGTATCATCATGCAGCGGCTGGCGGGCTCAGCAAACCAGCCCATGTTCAGTTTCGGATCGGGCTCACACGCTCCGAGAAATTTCCATGTTCCATTCTTGGTTTCAGGATTATAGACCCAAACCTCAACCCAAGCGTGGTTATCGTCGCAGTGAGCCCAACGGGGTGTATAACACTGGCGAGCCGGTATACCAACCGACCTCAATGCAGCCACCGTAAACGTACTTTCTTCACCACATCGCCCCAAAGCAGTGCGCATCGTGGCCAAAGGCGATGACGTTCGTGCATCAGTTCCTCGATAGGCTACATGTTCATGACACCAGTGATTAACCTCCAATGCTGCCTCTTCCATAGAAAGACCTATGACACGCTCTCGCAATGCGGCATACATATACATTCGTGCTGTGTCGAGGTTCTCGTTGTTTACACGATATGGCAAAACAAAGTGGCGAAAAATGTCCTCCGGAACATCCTCTCCCCACGGCATCTGCTGCTGACTCATAAATGCGTATCGCACATGCTTTAGGAAAAAAGGCATATCATAGTCGGCCAAGTCGCTGTAAGGCATATAGGCATATAAGAACTCCATGGCCTCGCGCTCTTTAACCGAGAGGGTGTCCATACCCGAAAACAGTTGTTGCCAGCGCCGTTCGGCCAAGCTGCAACGGTTCAAGTAATCCTCATGAACCTTAATACGATAGGTACTGTCGGTAATAAAATGTTTATTTTTCTCACATCCTGTCAACAAAAAGATTGTTATTAAGCCGACAACTATCGAAAAAATTTGTTTATTCATAATTTTTTAGACTTGATATCAATCGTTTGACTGTGTCTGTATCGGTTACTATATTGCCTTTCGAATCAATTCGTTTACAGGAACCGTGTATTTCCGATACACCTGTCTCAGCCACTATACGGGCAGCATTTTCGGGGGTCACTCCACCGCCTGCAAGTATCTTTATGCGCCCGTCAGCACGGCACACCAACTCGCGCAATATCTGAATACCTTCCTCGGCAGCATGCCTACAGCCAGAGGTTAGGATACGGTGACAACCACATTCGATTATCTCCTCGATTGCGCGGTATGGATCTGCAACACGGTCGAACGCACGATGGAACGTCACCTCCATTCCTTCCGCCGCCCTTACGGCATTTTTCGTCCGCTCAGTGTCAATCCGCCCATCCTCTCTCAAAAAACCTACCACAACACAATGAGCTCCTGATGCCCTGCAGCGGACGATATCTTTCAATATTTGCATGTATTCGTCATGTGAATAAACAAAATCGCCACCACGGGGACGTACAAGCACGTGCGTTCGCAAGTTCAATCGCTCCACACAATAGAGAACATCCTCCATAGTCGGTGTGGTTCCGCCTATTTGCAAGTTCTCGCAAAGCTCGATTCGCTCGATTCCTGCATTCCGAGCATTCTCTGCCGAAATACGGCCTGGCGCACATATTTCAATCTGTGTCATGTGATTAGTGATTAGTGACGGGTGGGTTTGCGTACGGCTGTAATCATCCGCGAAATTACAAAGAAAAATCAAATCAACGCCATTAACGGCATTTTGAACTTAAATTTCGACGAATGAAACTTCTTTTACCATCTTTGCAAACAGTTTCTAAAAACAAAATTCAACCGCAATATTTTGCATATCAGCTTGTAAGGATTTTTATGCCATCGGCATGGGGAAAATATGATTTTTTCGAGGGAAAACCGTGACAGAATACTGCTACCTTTGCATTGAAAACAAAAAGAAAGGAGACATTATGAAAACCTCTAAATTCATCGCAGCAGTTCTGATAGGAATCGTCGTAAGCATCGCCCCTGCCTATGCTCAACGTGGCGGTGGCGGCGGACGCGGACATTCGTCAAGCGGATCGTCCTATTCAGGTGGTTCGCGTAGCAGTTCATCCTATTCGGGTGGTTCGCGCGGATCGTCCTATTCAGGCTCTTCATCGCGTGGCAGCAGTTATTCTTCATCGAGTAGCAGCCGCTCCTACAGCTCACCTTCGTCGCACGCCAGCTCATCGACCGACAGGAGTTCGCATCGCGGCTCATCAACCTACACCCCAACACATCGCGGTACATCCACAAACGGAGTTGTGCGCGGAACCTACAGAGGAACACACGCAGCAGCCACACAGAGCGGCGATCGTCGCCCTTCGTCACCGACTACTGGCAACGCACGCCCTGCAACTACCACAAACAGACAACCTGGTTCGGTCAGCACTTCGCGCCCCGGCGTTAAAAATCCCGGCACACCTTCTGGTTCACGCGGACCTGCCTATTCCGGTTATGCCAGAGCTGGTCGGCCTGGCGGCACAATGCCTCCGGCCACACGTCCTGTACGCCCAGCCCCCTACTTCCACCACCCGCATCACCATGGCATGATACATATGCATCCGGTTATATGGCACCCGATTGCGCCACGTCCATGGTATTGGCCAGGATTCTGGTACTACTGCAACAGTTACTGGTATGACTACCGCTGCACCGATGTGGTTGTTGTACGCGAATATGTGCGCGATAACTATAAACTTGACATGATAGACTTTGCCATGAACGGCGACATCATGTATGCACTGGTCAATGACACCGACGGCAAAACCTATCTGCAGGTTTACAGCAAAGACGACAAACTCCTGGCCGAACAGGTGGTACACAAAAAATACTGCAAGCTCGAAGCAGACCGTGAAAACGGGGGATGCTGGATATTCAAAAAGAACGACAAAGACCCCTTGCTGTTCATATACACCGGCGAAGAACTCCTGATTTACGAGGCAGACAACGACTGACGATACCGAAAAATAACACAAGAGGCACGGCCAACATCGCCGTGCCTCTTTTTTCATTTATGTATTGGGGGCTCGCTATTTGAAGTTTGCCTTGTATTTTTCTATCTGTACTTTCATAGTGTCCACGCAATCCAGAACAGCCTGTTCGAAAGTATCGGCCTGTTTGCTGTTAAACAATGTCTGGCGCGGCAGCGATACGGATATCTCAGCAATCTTGTTGTTGTCACTTTCAGGCTTGTCGACTTTCAATGTGACTTCACACTTGGTCGCATTGTCAACCATCTTTTCAAGCTTTGCTACCTTGTCGACCACATATTTTTCCAGTTTGGGGTCGGCTTTGAATTTTACGGAATTGATTACGGTGTTCATAATGATATGTTTTTGTTGTTCTATTTCTTTCCAGCACGCGGATGTGCATGTTTGTACGCTTCTTTAAGGTGCTCCCGGCTGTTATGGGTATAAATTTCGGTTGCGTTCAAGTTGGCATGGCCCAGCAACTCCTTTATCGCATCAATATTCGCTCCATCGTTAAGCAGATGAGTGGCAAACGTGTGTCGAAACACATGCGGACTTATCTTTTCGGCACTCGAAATCATGCTCATATACCTTTTCACCACACGATATATGTCGGCTGCGTTGAATGGCCTGCCTCTCTTTGTCACAAACATGCTGTCGGTTTCGGGGAACTCTTTCTCCTTTAACGTCAGATATTGTTCTATATTGTTCTTGAGCTCCGCTTCAATTGGAATGTAACGTTCTTTCCGGCCTTTGCCCAATACTTTTATTTGCCTGGCATTGAGGTCAATATTCCACGGCCTAAGTCCTGCAAGCTCCGACCGGCGCATGCCTGTTTCGTAAAGCAATCGCAATATGAGTTTGTCGCGCTCTCCCTCGTAGTCATTGGCAAACATTGCGGCATCATATATTCGCTCTGTTTCAGACTCTTTAAAGAATACCGGAAGGTGTTTGGGGCTTTTGGGAGCCGTTATCTTTGCCATTACATCCCTGTCAATCCATCTGTTTCGTCTCATATACCTAAACCACGAGCGAACCGACGACAGTTTGCGCTTCACGGTTCCCTCACCGATGCCGGCCTCCATAACAGCCATTTGCCACGAGCGTATATCTCTCGCTGAAATAGCCTCCACCTCATCAACACCACACTCTTGCAGCCAAGCATTAAGTGACTCCAAGTCGGTCATATAGTTTTTCACCGTTCCTTGGGCCAATCTGCGCTCCGTTAGCAGATAACGTTCATAACTGGATATAGACTCTCCAATATTCACTCATTTATAAACGTGTCAAAGAATGTTTTTATTTTCCGTATTCTATAGACATTGTTTCCATATACTCGTATATTGGTTTCATTCCGTTGAATGGCATTTCATTTACGTCAGTTTGGGGATATGATGGAAATTCAAGACTGTATTGAGTCGGCAGAACAAACGACAACAACAGAGTCTGCCTGCAAATCATTGAAGTCCTTGGCGACTTAAGCCAGGCAGTCGGTTTGATAAATATTTGCGATGATAGGAGTCTTTGAGGACTCTGTGTTCTTGTCGCACGACGATAATGCACTCAACAGTAGGGTAATGGCGACGATACCGTAATTTTTAATTGTTTTTTTCATAAGAAATATCTTTTAATGTTAATGTCCTTTTTCATTGTACAACAAGGGTCTTAGAGTCTAGAACCATGCCTCCGGCCTCAAGACTTACTGTGTAGTTACCCGTCGGCAACGTACGCAGATTAACGTGGCACTGCGCCGGGTGCGTACCGACCGAGGCACTGTACACCACCATTCCATAGCTGTTCCTAAGTGATATTGTCGGATTAGTAACATCATCGGAAAGTGTATATTTCACAAGCACCTGATTCTTCGCTGGGTTCGGTGTAATCTTTGTGATGATACCGTGCTTGACGGTGACCGTAACGGTGTCGTACCCCACGGTGTTGTCAGACGTAGAATAGCCACGCACATAATACTTCTGTGTCGTTGTTGTACTCAATGATATATGATCACCTGTGCCAATCAGGGCATCCTGCATGTTGTACCACTCAAAGGTGGCATCCGCCGCGTCTGCCTCAGCAGAGAGTTCAAAGGACTCCCCTGCCATCACGGTCATATCCTCGTAGGCGGTGACATTGAAATAGGCTGTTTCATCGTACATCACAATGTAGTCTATCGAGCCGTCGGTCACGATGCTATCGCCGTCCACGATGTCGAACCGCAGCGAGAAATGGTGCTCCGTGCTGTCGGCCTGCGGAACACGGTAGCGCACGTATGACGAGATGAAATAAGTACAGGCTGTGTACGGCAGAAAGCCATCGAAAGTGGCGACGGTATCGGTGATGAGAAACACGCTGTCGTTCACCTGACGGCAGCCTTTCATCTGCCTTGACTCTGCGGGCCAAGCAGCAAGCATACTTGGGTCAAACTGCAGATACACATTGGCCACACTGCTGATGTGGGTGCCACTGCCGTTTGGCGCGGAACTGTAGGCAATACGAGCAAACCTGTCGGCAAAACTGCGCCTGAAAACGACGGCCACAACGCTCCGCCCGCGGTTTTCCTGCAGCACGTTCAAAGTCTTCATCGCCACGTTGTTGTTCCGCAGCACAAAGTCGCGGATATCGTAGTCGTCACTCTGTTCCCCGACTGTCTCATGACCGTCTTCCACACGTGCAAGCAAGGCATAGCTCAAACCGTTCAGGTATCTTTGCACAGCGCAATGCGCACCCGCTGGCACTGTCGGGACAGTCCACTGAAACGTGACGGTTGCATCGCCGCCCGAGACTATCGGGGTGTTTATCACCTGTTCGTCGACAAGCCCACCCTGCACCTGCTGGCAGGGATGCATCACACCGCCGTTCCATGCACGACCCCAGTTCAGATTAGAGCTCACCTGCGAGCAGTTTAGTTTAACACTTATGTTACCAAAAGTCGCATTGGTGTCGCTATTGTGAACCCTTACATGCACAAGGTAGTGACCGCCCTCCTCCACACGTGTTACCGCCGAGCCGTTGAGTGTTGTAATCCAGATGTCAGGGCTACTGGTATAGTTGGATGCATCGATATTTGGTTGCGAACCGTCGTCATTCGCATTGTCCCTTATATGCAGGTCGGGTCTGTAGAGCAAGTCGAAAGCAGCCTGTACAGCAGCACCAGCATTCACCAAGCCATAGCCCATTTCCATATTCCATTCACCGTATGGATGGCCGTCTGTTGTTTCGTATTGATAGTTGCCAATCCTCGCCGCTGTAGAACATAGTATGGAGTCGACATCCTTATATGTAAGATTGGGGTTTACGGATAGCATAAGTGCCGCAACAGCGGCAATATGCGGACAAGCGGACGATGTGCCGTTAAAATCACTGACAATTGTTCCGTTCAAGCCAGTTGTCGGAATCTGTACGCCGGGTGCAACTATTTTAAGCCCCTCACCATAATTGCTTCCCCATTGCTCCCCATCGCATGAATTTGGGCTCTTTCGCTCGCCACATTTGGAGATTGCGCCAACGGAGACAACACCATACATGGATGCCATAAACGCAACATTACCCAAATTATCATTGCCTGAAGAGAAAGTTACCACACATCCTTTACCGAACCGCCCATTGGTTATCGCATTTTGGATCTCTATCTTTCTCATCTCGGCAGAGTCCCGTGACCGCCCCCAAGAGTTACTTATCACGTCCGCATTATTCCATGCATAACGCAAAGCGGATACCGTCCATGATGTGAGGGAAAGCAAACCGCCAGTGCCACCCAATCGATAATAGCCCATTCTTACTGGTATGATTTTGGCATGATATGCAATGCCCTTTATATCATTGTCCGATGGCCCATTTGCAGCAATAATGCCTGCACATTGTGTTCCATGCTTATCATCCGGACTGTTGCTTCCGTCAGCCCCACCCAATGCGCCATCTGTCCCATCGAAACCAGGCAATAGATTGTCTGACAAATACGGATGCGTAAGTTCCACACCCACATCAACAACAGCCACTTTTATGTTTTCACCTATGGATCTCTGCCAAGCATCCATTACATTTATATCGTATCCATATTCCATATTGTGCAGATTCCATTGGCCATCAGACGTACATGATGTTGGAGTTAGCAACATACCCCAATCCGGCTGTGCGAAAACGACCTCGCCGTTTTCGTATAGTATGTTTGATGCTGAAATAGCATTGTTGTCAAGCAATTCTACAATATATGCATTGGAGTCGGAGCCGAACTGACGCACACTTCGGTATTGCACTTTTGCATTCTGCAAAACACTTTCGACAGTATAATTCGGTTTCGGCTTGACAAAAATCTGATTAGTTTCCCAATACAAATCTTCATTCTGAAGGGAATAGACGTTTGCAATGGTTGACTGGCATCCATTTTTCAAGGATAGACTGCTTATGAGATTCTCTGAAAGGCTGGTAAGGAACATGGAGTGTGTAATTTTCTGAGCTACTGTGTCATTACTGGCAATATCATTGAACAGACTATTCAAATGCAGGGAGTCCTTGAATTGAATAACGGACACAATACGTTTGTTCTCACTCTGAAACAACACGCGGTTGCCGCTTGCTGTGTAAACATACGCCTGGGAGTATGCGCATGCATTGAGAACAATGCACAGGAACATAAAACAAATCTTTCTCATGTCCTAATGTACTCTATGTAAATAAAAATTCTTAACACACCATTCACACGGCTCGTGCAGTTCTGTCCCGCCAAATGTCAAGACAATGCTGTCCTGTGAAATCCTGTCTATAATATAGAGTTCGTCCCAATAGATATTTGTCAAGGCACCATCACCATCTTTTTGCAGAACTATTGAAATCTCATCGTCCCGACCATCATACCATTCGTATTTGTAATCGCAATTGTCCGAGAAAAAGAATGTGTAGTCCGATTCGTTGTGTACATCGCAATGCACCCAGTTGCTGTCCAACATCGTGAATCTTATTGAATAGTCTGGTACGGATGTCGCCCATACCGTCCGGCCTGATGGTACAAGTGTGGCAGAATCCGTTGTGGTTGTAGTCGTGGTTGTGGTAAGGTTCTCATCCTCGCACGATACAAACAACAATCCTGTAAATGCCATTACCATACCGATAACAGCATGAAATGTCAAGTGTTTTCTTTTCATAGTTTTTTGCTTTTTAATGCATATTCATCTTCATTATAAACAACGTATTGACTGGCTGTTTATTTATTCTGTGCCTGAGGTGCTGGCGGCAGGGTGATACACGATTTATGAGCTTTGAATTCTTGTTCGCGCATCCCCTGCGATGCACCTTTTTTCGTTCTACGCCCCGACACAGCGGCACATCTCCAAATCCTGTGCGGGGCTGTTTCAGATATCTTTCATTTGTTTTTAGTTGATTCTACATTTCTTTTATTAGCTTGTGCGATGCGATCTTTAGATGGCCATTCCCACACTAACGCATTTTAGCATTAATACATTTTAGTTCAAAACCGAGCATCGCTGTCACTGTTTCGAATATTGAACGTTGATGCAGTGAAAGTGTAATCACTTGGTTGCGATAGTTCTCGTTCGGTATAAGACCAAGAATTAATGTTGAAATAGCTGTTGGTGTCTCCTCCCATATTTCGCATCGGTGGATAGAATTTGGCGAACAACACCGTATCGTACAGATAAACACTTACAGAATCCACATACACCACTTCGCCGCTTTTGCTGTTGCAATAGTAGTCCACGTATGTCTTTAGAGCCCACGGGCGTTGGTGATAGCTTTTTATGCCACATCCATATTCCTCAACAAGTACATTCGAATGTGGATACAAAACAAATGTGTCACTTGGAGGAGGGTCGAACCTCCAATTATCACGATGTAACACAACGGTGATGGTTTCATCCATGCTGTTCGAGATATATGCTGCATTGCCAATCCCTTCGTCACATCGAGGTACACAACCTGTTACACAGCAAAAAACAATAATACATGTGCATGCGGTTCTAAAATACAAAGATATTTTATGCATTACAATTCTATTATTAACCTTCAGCAAATATTTCATCTATTCTGCCTTACCTTGTGTTGCACTTCTAACTTGAAATTAGGAAATTATGGTGGTGGATGGTTGGTAATGTTGGGTTGAGAGTGGTTTTGGTTGTGATTATAGTGAGAAGGTGGTGTTAATTAAGGGCGAGGGTGGATGGGCTCGCCCCTGTTTTACTTTTCGTTTTTATGGGTGGGATGTTGGATGGTATTGGGGTTAGGGGGCGCCGAGGTGGGAGATTAGGATTTGGAGCTGGCGGGGGGAGAGGCGTTTTGTGGAGGGGCGGTAGCCGGTGGGACGGAGTGCGTCGAGTAGGCTTGGAGTGAGTTTTAGTTCGGGGACGAGGCCGAGAGGTCTCGCCCCTTGATTGTGCTATGCGTATTGTCGATGGTGGTGGCTAGGTCAATAGTTCACCGAAGAAAGAGAAGATGATTTGGAGTTTTTTTTGGGGGGCGAAGGGAGAGTAACTGGTAGCTTGGAGGGCGACGAGGATTAATCCAACGTGTTGCAATTGGTGCCGCCAGTGATGGGGTAGACTTCCTTACGGCGGCTGCGAGGATTTAGGCTTGCCCTATTACATATATTGGTCACCACAATCTTGTCATCCACACGCAAGGAGTGTTTGACTTTGGAGATATAGGCCTCGAAACGCGTAATCTCTTACCTGTAAACGAGATAGCCTTATAAGTCCAATCTGCAATTGGAGAATGATCTAACTTTTGAGAATCGCCACATATAGCAAGAATAATAGTGCAAAGTGAAGCATGTAATGTTTTCCTTATAAATATTATTGTTAATTAGTCATGATTAACAACAAGAAACATATGTACTTGACTTTTATATGTTAATATCCCTAAGACAATTCCAAATAGGTAGAGGTCCTTTTTCATCAGCAATATTTTTTTGTAGGTGCTGTAAAACCTCATCGGATAGATAAGAGTTTTTCTTATTCGATATCCTATATTTTTCGGCAACCTTACGTATTAGAAATGTTGTATAAGCAATAAAACAATGCTTCTCTGAAAACGAATACAATATTTCGGATTCATACGAAGCCAACCATTTCCTAATATCATTATTATACCGGAATAATGGGGCAGGTGGATTAGGATCAGGCATTGGAGATAATCTATAGTTTATCTCTTCCCTTTTCTGGTTAAGCCAATCAATATTGTTAATGCCTTCAATTTGAGAGCATATGATATTATTGTTTTCAAATTGTTTTTTTAACAAAGAAAGAATTATTGAATGAGAGTTTCCTTTTTGTTTACAAAAAGATTCACCATAAGATATTTTAATCTTATAAGGAGTTGTATCAACATAATATAGGTATATGTCTTGTTCGGCTAATAATAGCTTTGCCAAATAAAAAATACAATAATAAGATTGAATATAGGCCCAAGAATAATTGTTTTTACGAAGAGATGATATTGCACTACCGTAACTCAACAAAGCATTGACAAAAAAGGCATCAATATCATTCTTGATGGATGTTCTGCATTCATTTACGTCTCCATCCCGCAATAGCAAATCATGGTTTTGTACCCTAGTTGAATATCCTTTTTTATTGAGCGATTGAGTTAAATGCTGCTTATTTGGCATAATGCGGACTAGAATTCCAGATCAGTTTCGGTAATAGTATCAATATTGACAAGTTTTTTCAATTCGTCATACAAGAATATTTTTGCCGTTTCGCCACTTTTACCTTTAACGTCACTTTGTTTCAATAATGTGTCTTTAGTGATGTTTAAAGCCGATTTAAAAGTGTCGAATGAAAAACTTTTCTTTGAGTAACAAAAGGGAAGCAAAATGCTCACAAGGACATCTACAGATGCGCTGAATCCTGAGGCATATAAAAATGGGTTTGACAACTCATACCATTTCTTATCATAATAATATTCCAAAGCCTTGAAGTAGTTTTTCAACACCTTGGCTTGGAATTCCAAAGTTTGTATTTGATATTTTTCGAATTCACCGTGTGTTTTTACTAATGGCCGTAAGGCATTAACAAGACTTGACAATTGAATTCCTCCTTTGAAACGGGTCGAACCTGGAAATTTTATAAATCCTCTGTATGGAGAATCCTCCTCTGTATTCAAAACAAATGCAATGTCTCTACCTCTTTCAATACTATAATCATGGCTTGAAGTACTTGTCAATCCATACAAATCGTAGATTAATGATTTAGGAACTGTTTTTTGCTCGGTGTTAATGCTAACAAAAATATCCGCGCATTGTTCTGTTGTCAAACCTACGGCAATAAGTACTGGATACATGGTGTCTCCTACACTAGGATCTTTCGATAAAGCATCTCGCATTCCTGCCACCCTGTGCTGACCATCTATCACCTGGGCAATACGCTCCGAGATGGAGATGTCAAAGCTGTCTTTTTTTACATTTACTTTTTCAGTATCAATTACATTCAGAATAATGTTTGTTGGGAAATATCCGCCATTCAAAACATAGTCAGAAATACTTGATATCCTCGATTTATTTAATATTCTTTGTACAGCACCTTGTTCCTCAGACTCTCCTCTTCTGGCGACATAACTTATTTCAACTATTGTCTTACAGTCCAAACTACACAAAAGATAATCTATTCCGTTATGGTTCAATCCGATGTATTTTACGTTTTTTGTACTCATTTGTTTATTTTTTTTCAAAGTTACATATAAATAATGAATTGGCAATTTTTTTTTCTGGTGGCGAGAGAAACAGCGGTTATGAATGGGGGTGAAATAGGGTACAAATGGATACCTCCTGACCCTCATTCTTTTATGTTTGGCGAGGGTAGGGGATTGTCGCTGTGGGGGTGGTGGATGGGTGGAGATTATCTTTTGCGCAGGGGGGAGCAGAGAAATGAAGAAGGAAAGCCCCAGCCGGAAACGGGAGGGGCTTTGCTGCCTGATTTATTGGGTGAACAACATACAAGCCGGCAACAGTATCAAAAACAACATCGTGCAACTGATGAAAAAGCACCCCAATGTTGACCCGTCGGCGATGGGATTTCCTGTCGGGTGGGAGAACGAGGCACTTTGGAAATAGAAACAACGGCAAAGGGCTACTACAAAGAATTCAAAAAAACTAAAAAGCAAGGCGCTGCAAGAATATTGCAGCGCCTTGCTTTTACGAGTTAGTAGTTAATTAGTTCTATCATTCGTTCTATGTCGAGCGACTGCATGAACACATCTATTTCATCCATTTTAATTCCTCCCTTCTTTTTATATAAATATATTGCAAAAGAAAAAAGTTATCAAGTTTTGGTAGCAATTTAATTCGATGATTAAAACATTGAGGGCGAGATGGTAATCTCGCCCGTAGTAGTTTGGTGGCGGGGGTGTTGGGTTCAGGGTTCTCCGAGGTGGGAGATTAGGATTTGGAGTTGGCGGGGGGAGAGGCGTTTTTGGGAGGGGCGGTAGCCGGTGGATTTCAGGGCATCGAGGAGGCCTGGGGTTAGGTTGATCTCGCGGGCGAGGAGGCGACTTGCGGTCTTCTTGCTACAGCCGTCGAAATAGGCCATAGCAAGCTCTTGCTTGAATTGGTACATAAGAAACTGTTTTGATTTTGTTAAATAATTTTATTATGCCATATAGTCGGCACTTTTTTCACAGTTTCTCTGCTACAATGGACGCCCAGAGGCAACGCCTACGTTTCTTTGGCTCGGCATAGAATGCAAGACATTCCCTGCTCGCGCCTTACGAAACTACGCTACCTCATTACTGTAATTATTCTCCGCTTCGCTATCGAAAGTCCACTGGACTTTCTTCATATACCCAATAATTCTTATTGACAAAAACAAAGCAGTTTCTAAATCAATTTAATTAAACAAAAGGCCCGAAGGCCGTGAACTTGTCTATATGTGAAATTTCAAATCCCACGGAGTGGAAAGCAAGACAACGAGCATCTATCCGTATATAGAAGTAAGAACACGGCAAGTATTCGCTTGCCGTGTTTTCTAAGATTCACAAGAATATTTTATTTGTAAGGCTAATGCCCACATCGTCCACCCTAAAATCTCAGTCCGTATTGCATCAGAACACCGTAGCCGAAGAATCCGTTTTTATCGTTAGCCGTCAGCCCTGTTGGAAGCGGTTCTGGTTCGCTTAATGCCGATCCAAACGATGCAGCCGTCCAACAAATACCAATATGCGACTTCTCCGTAAGCTTACAATTCACTCCCAGGTCTAGGTCACAGACCGTACCCCAGCGGTTCACCGAATAGTGGTTGGCAGCATAGTCGAATGTGTTTAGCCAATAGCCAAAACCCAATTTCGCACCTGCAAATACCTCAAAACGGCTGCCCAGCGGCATATAGTAACGGTACATTGCCGACAGCGCCCAATGCAGCATCTGCTCGTTCACAGCCACCGCCGAGGTGTTGAGAAACTCTCCCTTCAGGTGTATTCCTATCATATTATGCCCCAGCAACCATCCGAAGTGGAGCCCATACCCAGAACTGACATAACACTTTTCAGCATCCATCATCAGCGACTGAGAGCTGTAGTTTGTAGAACCCGTCAATCCTGTCTCCACACCGAACTCGAAACGCTGCGTCTTGTTTTCTTGTGCATTGGCCGTAATCCACATGACGCAAAATAAAACTGTAATAATAAATCTTTTTGTTTTCATGTTCTCGATATAATAATTAACCTAATGTGAAATATGAACAAAATTTATTATCATGGGATGCCGTAACGTAAGGACATCCGAGATTTCCGACAGGAACCCCTATCATACCATATGCTATACGAGGCTTTCCATACCATGTTTTATGGCACCACCACAGACCATTCAATCCTGAATTGTACACTTTGAACGAAGTCGTTTTCTTGTTAAAACCGCCCAAACTCCAATAAGTAGGTCCTACACATGTCTTTTTAGGACTCACGTACTCCTTCTTGTCATAAGCTACCACAGACCACGTAGCCTTAGCTCCACTGTGACCACCCGGAACGTTTCCAAATTCTGTTCCAAATACCTCATACCAATATTTCTTCATCTCTTCTGGTACGTCTTTTACATCAGGGTAATCCTTGTCTTGAATATTAAGTTCAACGGCTTTCTTATATATCAGATCGAGTTTTTCATCAATCTCATATATTTGCCAAAGATCATTCTCCTTACAGAATTCCGCATATAATTTCTCATTGTCGAAATAGTATATTGCATTGTCATGCACGATACCTACGAGTTTGTTTTCATCCAACTTACTGACATCTCCGCCAAGCACACCGTTACAATAGTGATTCATATTCTCCATATCAAAGGTGTAGTCAACAACATCTTCTTCAGGTTTACAATTGCAGCATCCTGTGCAATCACACTTTTCGCTTTTATTGAATTTGTCGCAGCAAATATATACAATGGCTCCAACCAAAAGTGCTGCCAAAATGGTTATTACAATACCGTATTTATTCATAATAAATTAATTTTATTGTTATTTTACTTAGTATTAGTGTTCCTTCAGTGCCTGAGGTGTTAGAGGCAGGGAAATGCACGAAATTTTCAAATCACGCATTGTGCATCCCCTGCGATGCACCTTTTTTCGTTCTACGCCCCGACACAGCAGCACATATTCAAATCCTGTGCGGGGCTTCGTTATTTCATATTCATTGATTTTCGAGATTTTAGAGTCGGCATTTGTGCCGACATCGGTTTTTGAATTGATTTACAAGTAATTAAAACAAGACAGGCATTCACCCTTACCCAGTCACAATTTCAACAGAGTACTTTTTTCGCAAACTATCATAATCCAATCTATTGACATTCAATATTTCGTTTATAGTACTTTCTTTCAAATCTTTTATTTCATACCTTGCAAGACCTTTAACAAAAGCATCAATTTGACTTTTAAATTCATTCAATTTACTTGGAGTCATAACTCGAACATCATGGGTAAAGTTAGCCGATTTTGAAACTTTATTGCTTGGGTGTATTAAAAGATAAACAACATTTGCACTCGAACCATATTCATACTCAAACCAACCACAATGGTTCTCCATCTGTCCAACCTCATCTTTGCTGATTGCGTCTCTATCCAACTTCACTTCATTTTTGCATTCAATTACCATATAATCATTTTTCCTCATTCCCCACAAATTGTCAGGACCCTTCTTTATCGTTTTATCCGGTCTTTCACTTTCGAAACCCAGTAAATCACCAATCTGCTTTATTGACTGTTCAAACTTATCCGACGAAACACCAAACGAACAATTCGATAAGACCTCATCCATGTGCAGTTTGAAATCCTGATAATTATCAAATTTATTCAAATAAGAAACAATTGATTTAAGCCTATTGTCATTTTGTATTTGCATTTTCTTGTACGTAATATTATCTGGCATTAACAAATAGTTATTGCGTTTAAAAGCCTCTTGCTGTATCCGCATCGATTCTGACTTATCAATAAAGTACGTATAGCGAGCTTTTTCCTGCAAGTACCATCCATAGTCAAGACTTGTTTGGTCTATTTTCAACAAAATCTTATTGTACACATCACACACCTTTGGCAATTCATTATTTAACAACGCAATATCTGCCTCTCTCTCCATTTCAATGACATCAATAAACGGATGAGCCTGCTCCACCACATTTGTTGCGTTCATCTGCTGTGAATAATACTGTTTCCAAGCAGAATCTCTATTCAGACATTGTTCAATAAGATTTTTTATTGGCAAAAAAGGTCTTATTTCATTCTTCTCCACGCTTACCTGTTCGGAGACAAATTCTCCTATCTTGATTTGCTGAACCGTCTGCGCCGAAAAAAGCCTCTGGGTTTTTGAGCATTTCATAAAACGAATAAGATCCGCACCAACCACCAGAATAGCCGAGTAATCCTTCACACTCCTCACACTCCTGCCCAACCCCTGCTCAATTTTCTGCGCTGATTTCGTGTCCATTATTTCACTCCCCTCCCTACAATATTGCTCATATCTGTCACTTAAGCCCAAGCAAAGTGGCAATGAATCCATAATAAGAATCCTGCACATGTTATCAGGCAAGTCAATCCCGTCATATCGATTTACAAAAACAAGTTGATGAGGATTTGGATCGTCCTTCAACAACTTTATTTGTTCATCAATGTTGTTTGACGACACGACCACACATTGACAATCTGAATAACCCTCCGCAATAAATGAATTAGGCACCAATACAGCGACATTTGCATTAATAGCTTGCGACAACTTCTTTGTGACGCTCCGAATAAAGTCCGATGTCAGTTTTTCATCAATCACAGATGGAAAAATTATCATTTTTTCTCCAGACCATGTGGATGATTGATTTGCCAAAGGGGACACCACCGCATCCCTACATAGTCCAAGCCCACGAATAAAAAAACTATCGTCCTGAGTCGTTGCCGACATAAGAATTCTTTGTCCCGCCTTATGAAAAGACGTGAATTTTTCTATCAATGAACAAAATGGAACTATTTCCATACCCTTCCCTGTAAAAAAAGCCGTACAATATTGAAGAACATTTTGAAGTAATGGAAGCGAAAACTTAATATCATCCAGTTCCGACGATTCCATAAGGATTTCAAGCACATCGTCTTTCTTCCCCATCCAATCCCAATATGGAACAGCCTTGACGATTGTCGTGTACGGATTACGGGATATTTCCAAATAATCCCCTGCACCCTGCTTCTTTAATTCTGATTCAAAAAGCAGTAAAAATCTGGTAAACAAAGGGATCTCGCGTTTTATTCTTATGGATGTGGCGGACTTTATGGAATCTATGCATGCATGAGAATCATCCAGAACAAATGTTCCAATGTATTGCCCTTTTTTCCCCAATCCAAATACGGTTTTACCATTAAAGACTTTTTGCACATGTGTTATTACAATCTTTTTGCATTCTGCAAAATCCATAGGCAAATCCCCTTCTTGCAAAAGTACATGAGGCACCCCAAATTTTACAGCCTCATTAGCAGCCTGTTTTGCCAATTGACGATTGGGACATACATACAAGCATGGCCCATTTCCACTATACATTCGTGATAATAGCATAAGCATTCCCACCAATGTTTTGCCTTCACCCGTATGCAACTTAACAATTAAGTCTTTATCATCGGCACGATTGTTATACCATTCTGAAAGAACACTCTTCTGGGAATCCCGTAAGTCACCACTTGCCTGACTGTTTCTATCTAGAGAATTATATATATCCAACGGATCTGTCGGTTGAATCTGCTGGGGTTTACTTAGTAATTTACCAAAGTCCATATTCCTTATTATTAATTATTTGTTTTCTGATAATGCTATTAAAAACTCACAATAACAAACTCCTTTTTCTGTGGTTGTAGACTCAACTACCAAGTGCAACACAGTTGTGCAAATATAGCATAAATTTAAGTTTGGGGGTATCGAAGTTCAAAAGTTTTCTCGGTCGGAGGTT
>CAJONE010000008.1 GCA_905235855.1 uncultured Bacteroidales bacterium | reverse complement strand
TCAACCTCCGACCGAGAAAACTTTTGAACTTCGATACCCCCAAACTTAGATTTATGCTATATTTGCACAACTGTGTTGCACTTGGTAGTTGAGTCTACAGTATCGGGAAAAAGAATGTCCACATTGAATAATATCCAGTCACATGTGTAAATTCATTGGTCGAGAAGCATAGCATGCCGAGATGCAACGTAGAACACTGCGAGAAAAGAAACTTGCTGCCATGCTGGTTAGATTGTCGAGCCCGAAAGAATATATACGGCACATCCCCTGCTTCGACGGGTGTGTCAAAATAAATCTCCAATACTTGGCGGTATAGCGTTTCGCCTATGCAGTTGTCGAATACGGCACCGTAATTTAAATATTCGTAATCATGGTCGGTCGCAAAATCCCTCATCGGTATTTTCATCCATCGCCGTTTCCCCATTCGCCACCTTTTATGGAAATGGAATCCATGACAACCATGTGGGTTCGGTCGCCTGACAATCTGCAAACGGCAACTGTAAGAGTGTCGCCTTTGGTGAAATTGGCGATGCTGTCGAGACAGATGCCAATTCCATAGATGGTTCTTTCAACCGATTCCTTTCCGAACATGTACATCATGTAGCACCTGTTCATATTTGGCTGGAATAGGGCGATATAGTTGTTGTATGAATAATGCGCAAAAAGGTCATAATTGTTAATCATCTGATCGAATCCCCGTCTATTGGGACACGCATCAAGACCGCCATTAGCACCGAAAAAATGATGGTCGTATCTGTAATAGTTTGTGTCATTTGTGTCCTGAGCGCAGAGACACCCCATTGTGCCAAGAAGCAAAGTTATGGTGATTATAACAGGTTTTTTCATGGCTGGTTTTGTTTTGGTTTGTTTTTGTTGTTTTTTGCTGCTGTTGCAGACACTAATGCATAGTGTTTATTATACATTTGCGATGTATAGGAATATTTTTTGAGAAATATTCTGTTTTAAGCAAAAAAAAAATTGGTAAGCCCCCCAAAAACATGTGGTTTGACCTTACAAAGGGCATTGAATTTACGCCCGTTTTCTGTAAGCGATGCCTACAGCTATATCTGTATTTGCCTTTGAGGGGAATTGGGGAGGTTCTCATTTGATAGTTTCCAAACTAAAACGCAATTGTATGAAGCCAAAGATGAATAATGTTTATGGTAAGGCTATTCGAGGACGTGTTTTTCGTGATGGGCTCGTGGCCGTTGAACCCGTTTCTGTTGTCGGGGGTGTGATGCTCCTCACGCCGCCGCCTCGTTCAAGTGGCAGAAGCGTATTGGCCATCACTTTTGGCATTTCGGAGTATTCCTTGGGAGGGGGCGGATGATGGAGAATGGTCGTCGAACAGTGAGCCGTAAGCACAGGATGGACAGCATTCGATTCCGGCGTGGCCCAATATCGGCGAGCAAATGTCCGTTCGTATTCTGCGATGATCGAGCGGGATGCGGCGTGTTTGAGACAGGTTGGGTTATCGTTTCAGAAATTTCACGTTGTTAAGGTCTATCAGCCGTAGCTGGATAGCTTTTGCAATGCGCGAGCCGGATTTGTTGAGGATGTTGAGTTTGCGTGACAGTTCTTTCTGCTTCTCTTGAATGGATTTTTCAGTTTCTTTGCCTTCGATGTTGAAGGCAATTTCCTGTGCGGTGCAGCCTGCGGCCTCATATAGCAGAATCTGTTTTTCGACGGGGGAGACGGAAATCTGCTCTTCGGTGGTGATGGAGCCGCTGAAATACATCTCGGCGGCCTCCATAAGCGTAAGCATTACGGGATAGTTGAAGTAGTAGTTTTCACCTCGTTCGAGGCATTCCACCGCACGGATTATATTTTCAATAGAGAATCCTCCGGCTGCGTTTTTGCTTACGAAGGCGGATGCACCGCGGTTAATGGCCTCGAATACCACCTTGCCAATTTCTATTATGCGGTGTTCTCGTCCTGTGGTTGTAGACAGAGGGTTGTCGAACCGTCCGGAGAAGACAATTAGTTTAATAGCGGGGTAGAGCTTGTGGATTTTCTCAATGGTCATAAGTCCGCCTGTAGGTTCGCCCTGAAATTCCATGTCGACAAGTATGTAGTTGGGCAGAGCTGTGGGGGCAGATGAAAGAGCGGCCATCAGTTGCGGTCCTGACGCATAGCATTCGGTGAGTGTTATTTCCTTGGTTTCGGTGTCGCCGTTGTCGTTGACAATGCTTTCGATTGTAGCATGGCGTTCGTTGAGTTCATATTTTACAGCCTTGCGGATTATTGGCTCGTCGTCTACCATAAGGATTGTTATCTTTTCCATAGATATTTTTTGGCTGATTACAGGTTTGAGAATCGTTGCAGACAGATGTTGATTTTGGTGCCATGGCCTTCGGTTGGAGCAGGAATGCTTTCGGCCCAGATTCGGCAGCCGCGGATGGTGTTGTCATCGTGTTTTTTCACGATATAGCGGCACAGGATTAGCCCGAAACCAGAATGCTGTGCCTGTTGGTCAGGTTTTTTGTCGGTGCGGAATAGGTTGTCGACCTCATCGGCGCTCATTCCGCAACCGGTGTCGCTTACGGTCAGTTTTACGAAACGGTCATCTTCGCTGTATATGTTAGAGATTAGTTGTATTTTCCCTTCCGATGTGTGTTGCATGGCGTTGGCCAGAAGGTTTCGAATCATGATTATGAGCAGCAGGCGGTCTCCATATAGTTTCAGTCCGTTGCGATCAGCTGTGACACTGACGCCATCTCTCGCTGTATTCATAGCCATTGCATCAGCGAATATTTCGTCAACATCGCACTCGGTTGGATTGAAAGCGAGACCGCTCGGAATGGATAGGTTTGTCCAACTCTTGATATTTTCGAAAGTGCGTAGAAGCTGTGAGAGGATTTCTTGGTGCAGCGCTGGTGGGAGATTTCTGTTTTGCAGGTAGGAAATGAAGGGGTTTATGTCGTGACGCATAACCGACAAGCATGTTTCCACGTTGGCTATACGCTCCACGTCTTTTTCGCGCGATAGCTGCAGGTGGCGTTTCTCTGTGCGGAGTACCCTTGTACGGAAAGCGAGCATTATTGCAAGAATGACGAGAACGATGGCTAGAATAACAATTATTATGGAGAATATACGGTAGTCGTCGATTTTGCGTTTAGCGTTGGCCAGTTGGGTCTGAAGTATGAAGTCGGCTTCCTGATTTTGGGTTATATATTCGCGAATTGAGATGTAGTTTTTTGCCCATATGGTGGCTTCGTCGGGACTGATTGCCGCGTGAGACTTCAGCAAACCGTCGTAGAGTTGGCTTTCGTATTTCGGTGCTGTTATGTGGTTTTGCAGAATACGGTCGTAGGCTTCGAGAAACCAAGTTTGGGCTGCTGCTGTGTCGCCGCGTTGCAGGCAAAGGTTGCCTGTAGCCACAAGAGCTCCCAGGGTATGGTATGGGTCGCCGTAGTCCTCGAACATGTAGGATGATTCGATATAGAGGCTCATGGCGAGCGAGCTGTCGCGGAACAAATCTATTCCTTGTTGTCCGATTCTGTTGCAAACAGAGTCGAAAAGCGGCTTGCAGTCGAGCCATGTTTTTTGTTCGATATGCGAGTTGGCGGATATGGCTGCGGTAAGTTGTACGGTGTTTGCGAAGTGTAGCAGGCTGAAGCGGTTGCTGTCGAGCAGTAGGTCGAGGTTGGCTTGTATATACTCCAATGATTTTCTCAAGTTTTCCGATTGGCGAGCCTGTTCAGAACAGAGTGTCAGGTGTCCGAAAGCAAGCGAGTAGTTCATCACCATGTCTTGGGCATGGTCGCATTTGAGATTCGGGGCCATGTGTTCGGCTTCGTCAAGCAGTGACTGAACGTCTTTCTGCATTCCTTTGCGGTAGGAATAGTTGAGGCTCAACAGGGTGGCGTAGTATTCGCTTTTGGCGTAATTGTACAGGAAATCGTCGCGTTGCTTGTCGAGAATGTCCGACTGTGCCACATCGTAAAGCATGCGGTATGAGCCAGCTATATCACAGTTGCGCTGTTTTAGTCTTGCATGGGTCAGTTTTGCTATCAGTTGTTCAATCTCCCTGTTGTTGCTTTTTGCGCTGCAATGAAGTACGCTGTCGGCATATACGGATGACGAGTCGGGCATGGAGACAATATAATAGGCCTTGGCAAGGTTGTTCCACGCGCGAAGTCGCCCGTCATGATATTCGGGGATTGAGTCGGCTATAAAGCGCAGAACCTCACGGCTTAGTTTGATGGTTGTGTCGGGTGCGTCGTATCGGTTTTCGAAAGCTATGCGGTTGATATTGTCAACCTGTGTCGCCTGCTGCAAGTTGATGTGACGGTCGCTCGAGTGACAGGCCGCAGCAAGAAAAAACAAGAGTATTAGTCGAAACGGTTTCAACACGTGGGAGATGAACTGGCGGGTTTGGGGTAACATTTTTAGTAATGGTTTAGGATAGTCGGGTCAGTCGGTGTCGGACTGGAAGCGGAATCCCAGTCGTTTGCCAGTCACTAGCGCGCGTTTGTCGAAATTGGTGCGCATCTCGCCGACAGATACCAGTTTCACTTCGTCGTATGGTGGGGTCAAAAGGTCGAAATTTGTTGTGTACTCGATGGCCGATTCCACGATATTCTGCACTGAGTCGGGTGAAATGACGGCTGTGTTGAAGTTGTTGTAGAGCATGCCAAGTTCGCGTTTGCCCTCAATGAAATAATGGTTCTCGGCGTTTACAAAAACTCGTCCGATCATGTATCCCAGGTCGTTCTCGCGCTGGTAGGTGAACGAGTCGGCCAAAAAATTGTAAATGTGTATGACACCGCAGTACGACCGTTTTGCGTCTTCGCGGATATAGGGCGTTTTCATCACCACGTGGTCGCGCGAGAACTCGAACACGTTGGTGTGCATCATGAAAATCAGTATGTCGCCGGCAAAGCGTATCTCGAATTCGAAGTCGCCTCGGTCTTTGAACTGGAAGTTTATCTTGCGCTCGTTGGTTGCGTTGGCATCTTGGAACTGGTGTGTCAGTTCCTGCGCCGTTGTCCGAAACGACTGGTATGCCCGTAGGGTTGCGTTATACACGTCCTGTTTGAGATACCCTTTATCGAAAACAAGTTCTTTAAGTTTTTCGTTGAGTTGCATGGTATGGATGTTTTTTATAAATAATAATTGACGGATATGATTTCTGGACAGATAGGGACAGCTGGCACAAAGTATTTTTACGATTCCGAACTACCGACAATATGTGTTGGCGTTACATTGGTTGTGTCATAAAGATATGTTTGACAATCTTGTAAAAATAACGCATGCTTGCCTGATTTCGTATTGCATACTGTCGCAATATTTGATTTATTTCATATCTTTGCAACTCTTTTTGTGAAATATGGCAAAGAAGGAATCAGCTGTTGTATCGGAATCGCAGATAATGAAGGATGTTACTGACGGGCATCCCGCACCGGTATATCTTATTACAGGCGAAGAGGGTTACTATATCGACAATATGTCGGATTTTTTCGAGAACAAGGTAATCGACCCTGGATTTCGCGATTTCGACCAGACGGTGGTATACGGGCGTGACGTTACGATGTCGGATGTGATTTCGATGGCCAGTCGATACCCGATGATGGCTCAGTACCAACTGGTAATGGTCAAGGAGGCGCAGGATATTGGCGTATCATCGAATGTCCCCACTGCAAAATCGTGGGACAGTTTGGCCACATATCTCGAAAAACCGTCCGAACGCACGATACTTGTGTTGTGCTACCGCAACAAAAAATTCGACAAGCGGACCAAGGCATACCAAGCGATAAAAAAAGTGGGTGTGATCTATGAGCGGGCAAAACTATACGACAGTGATGTGCCGACATGGATTTCGGCTTATGTGCGCGGAAGCGGACGCACTATTACCGAAAAAGCTGCTTCTTTGCTTTTTGAGGCTATTGGCAACTCGCTCGGAAAACTCTCGAATGAGTTGGACAAGATGTTTCTTGTGGTGAAGGAGGGACAGAGTATAACCGACGAGATTGTTGAAAGAAATGTTGGCATAAGCAAGGACTATAATATTTTCGAGCTAATAAATGCCATAGGGCGCAAGGACGTGGTGCGTTGCAACCGCATTGCGAACTATTTCGCTGACAATCCCAAGGCAGGCCCAATGCCGGTTGTGATTGCAAATATATACCCCTTTCTGCTGAAAGTGATGATATACCATCAGCTGCCCAACAAGTCGCAGTACGCGGCAGCATCGGCGTTGGGCGTGAATCCGTACTTTGTAAAAGATTATGAAATTGCGGCTCGCAACTATTCGTTACGCAAGCTGGCGGCCTGTTTCGGATACTTGTATGACGCCGACAAACGATCAAAAGGGATAAACAACGCCGGTACGGTGTCCGAGGGTGAGATTCTGAAGGAGTTGATATTCAAAATTATTCATTAGTTCAGATGTCCGCAGAGTGAATAATGAGGCTTGTCGGTCGGAAGACTTGAGCAAAACAGTAGAAACATATTGCAATGAAGCGTACAATCTTAATAATATATTTTTTTGTCGCCACGATAATAGTTGTCCACGGGCAGAATACGGTAAAAGGCGTTCTTTATGACGAATCCACAGGCGAGGCAATCCCTTTTGCCAATGTTATGCTGGAGAACACAAAACACAAGGTGGCGACTGATATAAACGGCTTCTTTCTTATCAACAAAATCCCCGATGGAAACTACACGTTGCTTATTCGCTATGTGGGATATGCCGAATATCGCGAGGAACTGACACTGAGCAAAGGTCAGGTTTTGACACGTAATATCAAGTTGAAAGAAAGTGCCCAGTTGCTGAAAGATGTGGTTATCACCAGTAACCGCATAGAGGAACGGAAGGTAGAAACTCAGGTGTCGGTCGAGAAGGTTACGGCATCGCAGATACAGCAGATGCCGTCAATAGGAGGGCAGGCCGACATAGCACAATATCTTCAGGTTTTGCCTGGTGTGAATTCGACAGGCGACCAGGGAGGCCAGTTGTACATACGAGGTGGATCGATGATACAGAACCTATGCCTTATCGATGGCATGATTGTGTATAATCCGTTTCACTCGATTGGCCTATACTCCATTTTTGAAACGGACATAATACACAATGCAGACATCTTCACCGGTGGATTTGGTGCGGAATACGGAGGTCGCCTATCGTCGGTGATGGACATCACCACACGCGATGGAAACAAAAAGCGACATTCGGGCAAAATCGGTATCAACACATTCGGAGCCAACATTGTGGTGGAAGGACCACTGATGAAAGAACGGAGCGAGCAAAAGAAGTCCACCCTAACGTATCTGATTGCCGCCAAGGGGTCTTATTTGTCAAAGACATCCCAATGGATCTACCCATACGTGAAGGGCGGGTTGCCTTTCGATTTTCTTGACATCTATGGCAAGATGAGCCTCAATTCGGGGACAGGCTCAAAGTGGAACGTGTTCGGTTTCCGGTTCGACGACAAGGTTACAGCTTACCAGTCAGTGGCCGACTACCATTGGGTGAATTGGGGCGCTGGCACAAATTTCGTGCTGGTGACGGGCACATCTGCACTGCTTGACGGTACGGTTGCCTATTCGAACTACAAAATAAACATGAACGATGCGACCGACAAACCCAAATACAGTGCCATAAGCGGGTTTAATGCAAGCCTTAACGTCACTAACTTCTTTGGAAAGCACAAGTTGAAGGCTGGTATTATGTTTGAGGGTTATTCGACCGATTATGTTTACACCAACCAGTATGGTCTTTCGCAGGATCCAGGCACACAGTATTCGGCTAATGTATCGGCTTTCGCCACGTTCAAGTGCAATGTGAACGACAAGTTTCTCATAGAACCGGGGTTCAGGTATATATTTTATACAAAACAAGTCGAGCATAGCCCCGAACCTCGCCTGGCAATGAAATACAACGTCACCGACAAGTTGCGATTCAAGTTTGCCGGTGGTCTGTACAGTCAGATGCTTCTCGATGCCCGCTCGGACAATGATATTGTCAATCTTTTCACGGGTTTTCTAACCGGCAAGAGCAGTCTTGACCTTGCTGCCATCAATGGCGAGGAGGTGAGCAGCTATCTCCAAAAAGCCCAGCATATCGTCGTGGGCGGTGAGTTTGACCTCAACCGTCACCTTTCGTTCAATCTTGAGGGCTATTTCAAGAACTTCAGCCAGTTGCTAAACATGAACCACAATAAAATGTTTGACCGCGACGAGGCTTATCGTACGGGTGGCAGCTACGAGAAACCGACCTATCTTACATCTGATTTTGTGCCGGAGAAGGGAATGGCCTATGGGATGGATTTCAGCGTCCGGTTCGAGTTGGAACGACTCTATGTTTGGGGAACATACTCGCTGGGATGGGTGACACGAACCAACGATGGCGACGGCACCTACAGCCCGCACTATGATAGGCGTCATACCATAAACTTACTTGTGACATACGCCTTGGGCAGCCAACGTGAATGGGAGCTCAGCGCACGTTGGAATTTCGGAAGCGGGTTCCCGTTCACGCAAACACAGGGAGCCTACGAAAATCTTGTATTCAATTCTACGGGCATTGGGACTGACTATATTGCGTCAAACGGCGATTTCAGTATCCATTATGCTGAATTGTACAAGGGCAGGCTCCCTGCCTACCACAGACTCGATATTGGGGTGAAGCGCAAATTCTCGCTCGGCAAGCGTTGCTTGCTCGAACTTAACTTAAGCGCCACGAACATATACAGTCGCGAAAATATCTTCTATTTCGACCGCGTTACGTTCGACCGTGTAAACCAGTTGCCGATACTGGCCTGTTTCGGGATAAATTTCAGTTATTGACAATCTGACAAAGGATATGGCTGGCGCATCGCCCTTGGTCGAGAATGTGGACACCGGCGTTGCCGACAGTCATTTTATAGCCGTCCAGTCGATGGGTTTCTGACCTTGCGCCGTGAGGTAGTCATTGGCTTTCGAGAAGTGCTTGCATCCGAAAAAGCCTCTGTATGCAGATAGGGGAGAGGGGTGAGGAGCCGTTAGCACCAGATGTCGTGTGCGGTCGATCATTTTCGACTTTGCTATTGCATAGCTGCCCCACAGCATGAAAACAAGGCCGTTGCGCTGTTTGGACAGTTCGGTTATTGCCGCATCGGTGAAAGTCTCCCAACCCTTGCCTTGATGCGAGCCGGCCATGTGAGCCCTGACTGTAAGTGTTGCGTTAAGCAGCAACACCCCTTGTTCCGCCCAGCCGGTGAGATCGCCCCTATTGGTCGACATGGTCGTTCCAAGGTTGCTGTTAATTTCTTTAATTATGTTCACAAGTGACGGCGGAACCTTGATGCCCTCACGAACCGAAAAGCATAAACCGTGCGCTTGACCTGGCTCATGATAGGGGTCCTGTCCGATGATAACAACTTTAGTCTTGTGGAAGGGCGTAAGGTTGAATGCGTTGAAAATGTTGCCGCCTGCGGGATAGCAGGTGTAGTGTTGCCGCTCGGCAATAAGAAATTCTTTCAGTTGCGCAAAATAGGGTGCTTCGAACTGAGAATGCAACACTTCAAGCCAAGAGGCTTCTATCTGGGGATTTACAGACATGCTTGTGTGTTGGTGTTTTTGAGATTGGATTTGCCTGTCGACTCCTGTTTTTGCTGTCAGGTTACAAAAACGGGTTATAGTTTTTCTCGTCGCCTATCGAAGAACAGTCACCGTGTCCGGGGAGTACGGCGTAGTCGTCGCAGAGAGTAAGCAGTTCGGAACGGATTTTGTCGATCAGCAGGGTGTTGTCGCCGCCCGGAAGGTCGGTGCGTCCGATGCTGCCATGAAACAGGGCGTCGCCCGTAAACACCATTTTTGGATTTTCGGCAACGAAGCATAAACTGCCGATACAGTGTCCGGGAACGTGGCGACACTGTAGTGTGTCTGTGCCGATTTTCAGCGAATCGCCACCGTTGATGTAATTGTATTGCAGATTCGAGAAGTCCGATGCCAAAAAGCCCATAATCTTGGCATAGGCTGCGGCGTGGCCTATCATTTGGGCACTGTCAGGGTGGGTGGTGACGGGCAAGCCGAATCTCTCGCAGGCCCATTTCAGACCGGTTATATGGTCGATATGGGCGTGGGTAAGCAGTATGCGGGTTACATCCAGACAGTGTTGTTGCACAAACAATGCCATTTTTTTTTCTTCATCTTGAGTGTCCATTGAGGGGTCGATGATGAAGCATTCTTTTGTAGAATCATTCCATAGCAAATAGCAGTTTGTTTGGAAGTGGTTGAAAACAAATTGTTTGACTTTGAGCATTGCCTATTTGTTATGGTGAATGTTGCAAAAGATGACTAAAAATGTGCAGTAGTTTCGGTTAGTTGTTTATCCAGCTTTCGACGGTTTCTTTCTGAATTGGCGGGATGTCGAGTTTGTGTTTTTTGCGCAGGCCGTTAAGGTCGTTGTAGAGTTTGTTCGGGTTGGCCTCTTTGAGTTGCGTTATTGTGTTGACGCCGGCCTTGCGTAACATGGGAATCCACTCGCTCGTGACCCCGCGTGCGACAAACTCCTCGTCGGTGGTGACGGTGGCCTTCTTTTCCGGTTTCATTTGGGGGAAAAGGAGCACATCCTGGATGCTCTGTTCGCCAGTCATCATCATCACCAGGCGGTCGATGCCGATGCCCATACCCGATGTTGGCGGCATGCCGAATTCGAGTGCTCGAACAAAGTCCATATCGATAAACATGGCTTCGTCGTCGCCTTTTTCGCTGAGTCGCAATTGTTCCTGAAAGCGTTGCAGCTGGTCGATTGGGTCGTTGAGTTCTGAGTAGGCGTTGGCCAGCTCTTTGCCGCATACGAACAATTCGAATCGTTCGGTAAGGTTGGGATTGTTGCGGTGGCGCTTGCAAAGCGGCGACATTTCAATCGGGTAGTCGGTGACGAAGGTGGGCTGAATGAGCTTGTGTTCGCATTTTTCGCCAAATATGGCGTCAATCAGTTTGCCCTTGCCCATTGTGGGGTCGGTTTCAACGCCGAGTTGTTTGCAGGCTTCGCGCAGTTGTCCTTCATCCATGTTGGTCACGTCAATTCCTGTTTCTTCTTTGATAAGGTCGCACATCGGGGCGCGCCGGAACGGAGGATTGAAGTCGATTTCGTTGCCCCACACGCTCACTTTGGTGGTGCCGTGCAGTGCCATCGCGATGCGACTCAACATTGTTTCGACAAACGACATCATCCAGTTATAGTCCTTGTAGGCCACATATATCTCCATGCATGTGAACTCGGGGTTGTGCGTGCGATCCATGCCTTCGTTGCGGAAGTTGCGCGAGAACTCGTACACACCGGCATATCCGCCCACAATCAGTCGTTTTAGGTATAGCTCGTTGGCGATGCGGAGATACAGGTCAATATTGAGAGCGTTATGATGGGTGATAAACGGGCGTGCCGAAGCTCCACCCGGAATCGACTGCAGCACCGGTGTGTCTACTTCGAGATAACCCTGCTCGTTGAAATAGTCGCGCATGAGGTTGACAATTTTTGCCCGTTTCACGAATGTCTCACGCACTTGTGGGTTTACAATCAAGTCAACATAACGCATCCGGTAGCGTTGTTCAGGGTCGGTGAAGGCATCGTATACCTTGCCGTCTTTCTCTTTCACAATCGGCAGCGGGCGCAGGCTTTTGCTCAGCACTGTCAAGCTTTTCACGTGTATCGAGGTTTCACCCATCTGTGTGACGAACACGTAGCCCGTAACGCCGATGATGTCGCCGATGTCGAGCAGTCGTTTGAAGACGGTGTTGTAAAGGGTTTTGTCCTCACCAGGGCAGATCTCATCGCGTTTCACATACAGTTGAATTCGTCCGTGGGGATCCTGTAGCTCTACAAACGAGGCGGCACCCATAATGCGGCGGCTCATGATGCGCCCCGCAATGCTTATGTTTTGGAAAAGGGTGTTGTCTTTTGGGAATTGGTCTAGTATCTCGTCCGATTTCGCGTTCACTTCGTATAGCGCCGCCGGATAGGGGTTGATGCCAAGGTTGCGAAGCTCGTTCAGCGAATTTCTGCGTATTTGTTCTTGTTCGGTAAGTTCTGCCATCCTATTAAATATTTGACTATTAAAATTGTAACAGTTACGTTCACATCTTTTGATGTGAATCAATGAGATTGCAAAGTTACGAAAAAGGCGGCACGTGACGTGTCGCCTTCGGGAAATAGATTATAGAGCGGAATTTTTTTATAGGTGCTACTGCTTTTTGCCGCCACTCGTAGGGTGCAATTGCTGTTATGGTTGACACTCAAACCGAGAGTCTTATAAAAACCGCCGCTGATAGATGGAAAATGAGGGATCTGAATTGCGAAAGACATGGATTACAATGTGTTGGCATAAGTTTTTTTGATTTTTTTACTTTTTTGGGAAGGGAGGCATGTAATAATAGGGCAAACTGAACGTTAATATTCATATATTTAAGTGTTATGAAAAACTTTTTATTCGCTTCGCTCCTGTTGTTTTTCGCTCTGTCACCGCAGGAGACAATAGCGCAAGGTGACAATACTTGGAAAGAGCGTGCCGAAAAGATAACCCGAGGCGGAAGCAGCCCGCTGCAGCGTGCCAAGGCGATTTATAACTGGGAGTGTGAGAACATAATCCACTCGACGGAACATAAAACCCAGACGGCCGAGGATGTTTGGAACAGTAGGGAGGCTCGTAGCGAGGGCTATGCCGATTTGTATGTCAAACTTGTCTCTGCCGTGGGTATCGAGGCTCGTGTGGTGAAAGGCAACTGTTGCGAGAATGTTCTGAAAGTGACAGGGAAAAGCACGACAAAGAAATTGAATGTCCATCATTGGGTGATTGTCAAAATCGACAAACGCCAGTTACTTGTAGACCCTATGTGGGGTGCTGGTTATATCACCGACGATGGAGTTTTTCAGGTTAACGACAACCGCGGGGAATGGTTCGATGTGGATCCCTATTGGATGATTTTCACCCATTATCCCGACAAGAAAGATGACCAGTTGATTGATAAGCCAATAGAGCAGAAACGGTTTAAGTCGCTGCCCACGCTCTATCCCTATCTCGGCCAGTATGGACTTGAAGGAAAGCAGTTATACGACATTTGTCAGAAACGTGAGCGTCCGCCGATTTTCTACGATAACTACCAGTATCGTCCGTGGACTAAGGTGCAGTTTGTCAACATACCCAAGAGTCGCACGCTTATAGCCGGTCAAACATACACGTTTGAGATCGAGAAAATGGTTATGTCGACTGAGCTGTGGATTCGTAGCAGTGCGGGCGATTCGATAATAGAGAGTGCCACTTGGATGCGCATAGGCAATCACTTCACCGCCCGGATTACTCCGCACAAGGCCGACACGCTGACCCTTTATATTGGAGGCAATGCCGCAATAAGCTACGTGACCGAGGTTTCGGGATTTTCGGTTTCCGAACGTCTTCAGGTTTATTTTGCCCCGGGCAACCTCCGTTACGATTTAAAGGACAAGAAGTACCAGTTTGCGGCGAGGCAGTATGATCATCCGAGTTCGCGGTCGGGCAAGGTCGAGTTTTTCCGTTGGGGCACTGGCTCAAACCCGACGTTGAACGATGCTGATGCCACAAAGTATGCCCAATTCAGCGACTGGGGAGCCGACGTGCGTCCCGGCAAGTGGCGTACTCTCACCGCCGACGAGTGGCGATACCTGTTGAGCCGTCGCAGCAATGCGGCACAGAAACAGGGGCTTGCAACAGTGTGTGGCCACACGGGTTTGGTGCTTCTACCCGATGTGTGGCACACCCCCAAGAGTTGCACTTTCACGCCGGGCAATCGTCGCGGCTACCAGACTAATGTCTACAACAGTCGGCAGTGGAGCGAGATGGAGCAGATTGGCGCCGTATTCTTGCCAGCTGTGGGGAATCTTACCTATGGCGAAAAGGAGTGGGGGCGCAACACCTATGGGCGCTACTGGGCTGCATCGGAAGGGAACAACAGTCTTATGGGGGCTGCGGTGATTTTTTCGACCGAGACTGTAAGCAACGGCAGCGACACTCGCAGCAATGGGTTGGCTGTGCGTCTGGTCAGAGAAAAACGAGGGAAAAAATAGACAGTTGTGCAAACCAAATGTCAAAAGTGAATTGATAAAAACACTATCCCGAATGGGGCATAAAGCTTTGGCGCTCCTTGTTCTACCGGTGCCCGATTAATTTAACATACAGAGAACAAACATCCATTACAAATCAAATCATGACACTCAAAGAAATAGTAAAGCTTTTAGATGCACAGGTCCTCGTCGGCGAGAATCGCCTCGACGAGGATGTAACCAAGGCCTTCGCGTCCGACTTGATGAGCGATGTCCTCACGCTGAAGGAAACACCAATCCTTATCACCGGATTGTGCAATGTTCAGACAATACGTACCTGCGACATGGCCGGTTTGACGGTGGCAATCATTGTGCGCAACAAGAAGCCGTCGGACGAGATGCTCGAACTGGCTGAAGAGAACGAGATGACCATTTTGGCCTGCCCCTATTCGCTGTTCAAAACATGCGGTCTGCTGTATGACGCTGGGATACAACCTCTTTATTAATAAACTGCCTTGAATTCGTGCGATAAATCCAGATTTCGTTTCGGCATTTGTGCAGGCCCTTTACACCGAAACTCAACGGTCGACCATTCGACTCCACTGTCGATTCCTCACTGTCTAATGGCTTCTGGCCGTTTCCCGACAGGGAAAAATACAATCAAAACAGTTCAAACAGCTTATAGGTTTGAAAATCGCCATTGAATCAAATAAAAAGTAGATAAATTAGTATTATGCATTTGGAATACACTGTAGTCGAGGGTGATTTTGTGAATGCCGGAACGGCTTCCAGTTCGGTAAAGAAGACACTCAAACAGCTTAATGTCAATCCGACCGTCATAAAACGCGTTGTCGTTGCGCTGTATGAGGCGGAAGTAAACGCCATCGCACATGCATACGGGGGCAAGGTGTCGGTCGATATCGAATCCGACAAAATCAAGATGACGGTGGCCGACAAGGGTCCCGGCATCCCCGACATCGCATTGGCCATGCAGGAGGGTTACTCCACCGCACGTCCCGAAGTGCGCGACATGGGGTTCGGCGCCGGCATGGGTTTGCCCAATATGCAAAAAAATGTCGACAAACTGAATGTCAGCTCCGAGGTTGGTGTGGGGACCACTGTCGACATGGAGGTGAACTTCACGTGAATACTATTGTGTGACAAACTTTGAATCATCGTTATTTACAAAATTCACTTTTGTCGATTTCATTTGAAACAGGCGCATAAACAATATCATCGATGAACGACGACCAAACATTTTACCACTCCCTTGATGTAGACAGCGACAAGTGTATCGGCTGCTCGCATTGTATGAAAATATGTCCCACCGAGGCAATCCGTATTCGCCACGGAAATGCCCATATCGACGCCGGACGTTGTATCGACTGCGGCATCTGCTATTCGGAGTGCCCAATGAAGGCGATATACATTAAGCAGGACGATTTTGGCCAGATTCACAATTATCCACACAGTGTGGCTCTGATACCTGCCGTCTTTCTCGGTCAGTTTCCCGACGAGTTGCGAGTGTCACGTATTTATGCCGCTTTGAAGGATTTGGGCTTTCGTCACGTGTTTGAGGTCGAGTCGTCGGCGCTTATCTATGCCGAGGCTAAGAACCGCTATGCACGCGAAAATGCTGACAAGCAGCCGCTCATATCCAGTTTCTGTCCTGCCATTGTGCGTCTCATTCAGGTTAAATACCCTTCGCTGGTCGACAACATCATACCGTTGAAGGCCCCGCTCGACATCTCCGCCACCTATGCGCTGAAAAAATTGACCGACGGTGGCGTTCCCCGCAACGAAATCGGTATATTCTACGTCACTCCGTGCGCTGCCAAGATTGCCGCCGTTAAAAGTCCTGTGGGCGAGGTGAAGTCTATCATCGACGGTGTAATCAATATGGACTCGCTCTACAACATTGTTTTCAAGAAAATCAAGGAGCAGGGCAAAGATTATGTCTTTCCGCCCTTGCAGACGCCGCGGCTCTCGGCCGATGCGATCCTTTCGACACTCACTAACGGCGAGCGACGCATCTGTATGGCGAAACGTTCCTACGCCATCGATGGCATACATAATGTGATCGACTTCCTTGAAAAGCTCGAAAACGACGAGATTGAAGGCGTTCAGTTTCTCGAATTGCGAGCCTGCGACCAGTCGTGTGCGGGTGCAACCCTCTCGTGCGAGAACCGTTTCCTATGCAGTGAGCGTATGTTTGGACGCGCTCGCAAAGCTGCCGAACGGGAGCGCAACGGCGAGGTGCCGCGCGAACGTGAAATGGACTCGCAGAAAGAGTATCTCATCGAATGCAGCGGTGTCGAGGCCGTGCAGCCTCGCTCCGTAATGACCCTCGACCCCGACATAGCCAAGGCTATTGCGAAAATGGAGCGAATCAAAAAGTTAAAAGACTGCCTGCCGCAAATCGATTGCGGTCTCTGCGGCTCGCCCACCTGTGATTCACTTGCTACAGACCATGTGTGCGGCAAAGGCAGCATCGAGGATTGCGTCTTCTACCAGCGCCACCTCGAAAAAACAGGCAGGCTTTCGCCCCTCGAGTGCGTCGAAAAAATGAAACGAATCTGGGGCGATGACCGCATATCGGGCGAATTGTACAGAGATTGAACACTTATTTCAAAATATCAATAAAAAAACAAAACAATTACGATGAAAGTAAAAGAACTTGTCGAAAAGCTTCAACTTAAGGTGCTCTCTGGCGAGAGCGGATTGGACCGCGAGATTGAGGGCTGCTATGTCTCCGATCTTCTGAGCGATGTTATGGGCAATGCCGAGATGAACAACGTGTGGGTAACACTGCAAACCCACAAGAACGTGATGGCTATTGCCTCGCTCAAAGAGCTCGCTTGTGTCATTCTTGTCAAAAACCAGCAGGCAGCTCCCGACACCCTCGAACAAAGCAACGAAGAGGGCATCCCCTTTCTCGGCACATCGATGCAGACCTACGAGACCGTCGGTAAAATATACGAACTCCTAAAGTGAGCCAGCTAATTCCATACAAGGCCGACTTGCATATCCATACCGTCCTCTCTCCCTGCGGCGACTTGGAGATGAGTCCTGTCAACATTGTCAACAGGGCTCTCGAACGGGGGTTGGATATGATTGCCATATCCGACCACAACACCACACGGCAGGTAAAGGTTACGCAAAAAATTGGGCGCGACAAAGGTCTTTTCGTCCTCGGCGGGGTTGAGGTTACGTCGCAGGAGGAGGCACATTGCCTCTCGTTCTTCGAGACCGACGACCAACTCGACGAGTTTCAGCAATTCCTCGACATTCACCTGCCTAAAATACCCAACGACGAGGACCGTTTCGGCTATCAGCTAATTGTCGACGAAAACGAGGAAATTGTAGGCGAGGAGCAATACCATCTGTTGAACGGCATAGATGTGGATATCGATGGCATATACGAGGAGGTTCATCGTATCGGTGGACTATTCATCCCCGCACATGTCAACAAAGGCACCACGTCGCTCACCAGCCAGCTTGGATTCGTGCCGCCCGATTTGCGAGCCGACGGTTTGGAGATTAACAAATTCGTTACCAAAGAGGATTTCCTCAAGAAAAACGCCTATCTCAAGAAATTCGCCTTCATCACTGACAGCGATGCGCATTTTGTCGACAATATTGGCGATGTCTATAACATAATATATATGCAGCACCGCTCTTTCGACGAATTTCACAAGGCTCTTCAGAACTTCGAAGGGCGCTGGATCGACACGATGGCTTTTCGCAAAAACACTTTAACGTTGTAGCCCCCCCCCCGACCATTCTGTTTGCTCGGCCCATTCCCACTATTCCGATTATCCCCCCTACACACACCATGAAAGAACTCTCACTTCACGTATACGACCTGATGGAGAACTCCATCGCTGCAAATGCCAAGGATATATATCTGACTATAACCGACAGCATCCTGAAAAACGATTACCATTTTCTGATTGAGGACAACGGCAAAGGTATGTCGCCTGAATTTATGGCACGTGTCACTGACCCCTACACTACCACGCGCACCACGCGCAAGGTCGGACTCGGATTGCCGCTCATAAAGATGAATACCGAAAACTGCGGTGGGGGCATGAGACTGACGAGCGAGGTGGGTAAGGGTACTCGTCTCGAATTCTGGTTTCAGCACAACCACTGGGACCGTCCCCCAATGGGCGACCTCGCAGGCACGATCGTAATGCTTGTTTCACAACACGAGGACATTCACTTTGTCTATCGCCACATCACCGACCAGGATGAGTTCGTCTTCGACACCGACGAAGTCAAGGAGGCTCTCGGCGGTATGTCGATGAACGACCTTTCGATTATAAAATATCTCAAGGAGATGATTTCCGAGAACCTCAAGGCTATCGGAGCCAACGAATAGTTGCACCCTACAACTTTTTCCATGAGTGGCTGTTGCCAGCCGGACAGCCGCTATACGATGGCGTGCGCTCGCTGTAGACCAGTGTGCCGCATTTGCGGCAGTGGTAGGCATTGTTCCCCACATTGCCTAACGATACCCATGAGTGGCTGTTGCCAGCCGGACACCCTGTGTAGGATGGTGTCCGGGCAGAGCGTACAAGTGTGCCGCATTTGCGACACTGGTAGTTGTGGTCTCCCGTTTCGCCCAGGTTTACCCACGAGTGGCTTCCACCTGCCGGACATCCGCTGTACGACGGAGTGCGGTCCTGCCACACCAGTGTGCCGCATTTGCGGCACTGCCAGTTGCGCAGGCCGCTACCTGTAAACGACAGGCAGGCAATCGAAAGTACAATGAGTATAACAACAGAACGGTTCATGCTTTATCGGTATTTGTGTTTTTTCTATATGGCTGTCTCTCTTTTCATGCAGCCCACTACAAAAAGAAATAGCTCAACCTCACGCCCGAATAAAAGTTGCGCAAGTGTGGCATCGTCGTGTCGGTCGTGAACCAGTTGAATTGGTATCGTCCGTAGACCGAGATGTCGAACCCGTGAAAACGATAACCCAGCGACCATTCCATGCCGAATTGGTTTTTTTGGATTGTGGCCCATGGTTTCTCTTTCACTATACCTCCCTTGAAAACACGTGTGTAGTAGAACCCTAATCCGGCATGGAAGAGACCATAGTTCGTATTCCATTGGAATACTGCCGAAAGTGGCATCGTGACACCTTCTTGGTAATAGCGTAGTGATTTGTTAAAAATATCGGATGTGTTGACATATCGCGCCATTGACCAGCCGTACATTACTCCCAGTCGCAGACCGAGCCATTTGCATTTGAAGTTTGCCTGCGCTGTCAGCCCTATGTTGCCCGCAAAACGGCTGCGTCCGTCAATTGCGCTCTTGTAGGGGTGGTGCAGCCAGCTGTCGCCCAGTTCGAGACTTACTCCCAGGTCGAATGGCTGCACATCCGATTGGTGTTTTTTTGCCACCCGCCCCGATGGTCGGAACAGCTCATCGCCCGAAACTTGTGCCGTCCATTTTGTCAGATAGTCGCTTATTTCGCTTAGCCCCTTGTAGTCTATCAGCTCCGCATCGTCCTCAGGTTTGTGGTAGGGCGATTTCAAACCTGTTGTGACAGCCAAAGTTGCCACACCTTTTTTGGCAAATCCCTCCGTGTCGGTGGCCGTAAGTATCGAACGCTCGAATTTCTGTGTCTTAATCGTGATACCCAGCAGTTTGGCCAACTCTTTCATTTTGGCTTTTCCGTCTGCTATTGTCCCCGTGCCCTGCACCGTCAGTTTGCCGCTCTGTCCATACCATCCCACCATGTCGATGCTCATCATCAGGCACACCTTCTTTATCTTTCCATCTTTCGTCAGTCGCTCCGCAAACGCGTTCGAACCGAACAGACCCAGCTCTTCGCCGTCGAAGTTCACTATGATTACGCTTCGTTTCAGCTCGGCCTGTCTCGCTTTCAGTTGTCGCGCTATTTCTATCACCGCCGCCGTACCCGATGCGTTGTCGTCTGCCCCGTTGTAAATCTTCCCCCCTCGTTCCCCCAAATGGTCATAGTGGGCTCCGATTATCACATACTCGTCTCTCAAAGCGGGGTCGTTGCCAGGTATCCAAGCTACCACGTTGTTGAATCTCCTTCCTTCACCCACAAGCCTGTAGGTGAACGGTTGCAGAAAGCCGCTCTCGTAAAACGGTTCAATGCCCATTGCCTCGTATTGTCGTATGATATACTCCGCAGCCTTCAACGCGTCGGCCGAACCTGCCAGCCTACCGTGAAGCGAGTCAGAGGCCAGGTAATACACATGCTCTTCGAGTCTCCTTTGCTGTGTTTGTGCGAAAAGGCATATACCAAATGAGATACAGCACAAAAAAAACAGTGTCCTTTTCATGTTTTGGTTCCGATTTTTTAAGCAATCACTAAAACTCTTCATCTTAGATAAGATGGAGCAGCGGGCGTTGATGTAATTCTTAGATGTGGCCATCAAAAATATGTTATAATTCTCGTGTCCGTTTCTTCCGATTCGCCGTCGTATATGATTTTGTCTATCCTGTTGCCGTTTGCCGACACGGTCGTAGTTGTTCTCTCTTCTGCCGGCCCCGAGTAGGTGCGGCGTGTCCAGTTGCCGAATTCGTCATAGTCGCCGTAGGCGAATCTCCATGTTGCAGGTCGCGTCAGCGATTTGCCGCTGCGCGTTCGGCTCACCGGATCCCCGTTCCTATCGTAGGCGAAGTGGTCTTTGATTTCATAGGTCAGTTCTTTCCCAGTGTGTCGCGAGGTTTCAGCATCGGTCAGTTGATATACTGTGACGGTAGCCTTGTTACGGTCTTTTCCCCTGCTTGTTGCCAGCTCCTTTCTCGTCCAGCGCCATTCGCGAACCTCCCTTTTGTCGCCCTCCCATGTCTCCGTAATGGTCAGTCTCACCAGTTGGCAGCTGTCGTCGTAATATTCCGTGCGCACTGACAGCGTTGGTGCACTCCCCCTCTTGTGTTCATTGCTGTCGTATAGCGTCGTGACGGTTTTTCTCTCAAGCCGCAGTGTGTCACGATCGGTGCTCCCTTTAGGGCTTTTTCCCCGACGCGATGCTTTTTTCTTTTTTTCAATTACGGGTGATATTGCTTTCCCTGTTTGTTCTTGGCTCGTTGTTGGTTTAGCGTTTTGCACACGTTCTTTTTCAAGAGAACTTACATACCTGTAGTCGTAGACCACCGAGCGTGGCATACGACCCGTGGCGTCGTCATAGCTTACCGTGAGCGTGTCGCCCGACGCAGTGTATTCGTATGTGGCCGTTGCCTCGCCTTGAAACTCCAATTCGTTTATCTTCCAGCGCTTTGTAAGTGTTAGGCCTGTCTTTTTGTCGAATGTGTAAACCGTGTCGCCATCTGCGTTGTAGCCCTCGTTCGTCTTGGACGAAAAAACATCCTCGTGGGTTCTGGTCCAAATCTCATTTCCATATCTGTTCATCTTGGGCTCGAATGCAAACGACCGTTTCCGGGTCAGTCGCCCCTTTTCGTCGTATATCGCAATCCAATGCGAGAACCCATCCATCACCGCGTAGCCCTCACCCCCACGACGGTACGAATAGCACCCCGCCATCGATCCGTCGGCGTTGTAGTTGCACAGGCGTAGGCTCTCGATATCCTGCTCACCCTCACCATAGTAAATCGTCTCCTCCAGCATCCTTCCCGTGCGTGAGAACACATCGCTCTGACGCCCAATAAAACCGCCGCCTGTGTCCCAGTGGGCCTCCTTCACGCTCTTCACCGGTCCTTTCAGCCCATAGTCGCTACGTCGGCTTCCTCCGGTCACGCTCATTTGCGCGACCGCAGTCCCCCACATCAGCATTAGGCAAAGCCCTATATATTGTTTCGCTTTCAAAAACTGACCTTGTTTTAACCCGTTATCTCACACACAATTTTCTCATCACTTATTTGAAATCTAACGTTTCAATGTCGTTAATATTGTATTTAATTTGCAGAAAAAGTGTAATTTTGCCATTCTAATGTCGCACATCACCACTCGCTGCAAGTGATAGCCTTTATTGATACAGAAGTCGCCGCCGAGGATAAGCGTGTCGTTGATATCGGTGTGGTACGGGATGACGGGGCCGTCCTGCATACACAGTCCATCCCTAAGTTCGCTGACTTTATTGCACCATGCCGCGTACTCTGTGGTCACAACATTCTCCACCACGACCTGAAATACCTGCAGGTTTGCACTGGCGACAGTCTGCACCTCGAACACAGATACCTAATCGACACCTTGTGTCTCTCGCCGCTCCTCTTCCCCCAAAAACCATATCACCGCCTGCTGAAAGACGACAAGTTGCAGGCTGACGAGCTAAATAATCCCGTCAACGATGCCCGCAAGTCGCAACAACTCTTCGACGAGGAGCTTGCCGCCTGGCAGTCTTTACCAGTGCAAGTCAAGATGATATACCGCGATTTGCTCCATTCCACACACGAGTTTGCAGGCTTTTTCGACTATATTGTTCAAAAGTCGGGTTTTGCGATTCCCGCTTCTGACGGAATCGACGCAACAACGCTCGCCGATTTGATAAAAGAGACATATCGCGGTTTAATATGTGCAAATTCGAATGTGGCTGCGGTTGTAGGCCGTTACCCCGTCGAGTTGGCTTATTCGCTTGCGGTGATAGGCGCCGACGATTTGATGGCTGTCGTTCCGCCGTGGGTATCGCGCACCTATCCCAAAGTGGCCAATGTGATGCAACTTCTGCGCAATGAACCATGTGGGCATTGCGACTACTGCCAGAAAAGACTTGATGCACACAGCGCCCTGCGCGAGTTTTTCGGTTATGACAAGTTCCGTGAGTTCGAAAGCGTACCGATGCAACAACAGGCTGTGGAGGCTGCCATACGTGGTGAGTCTCTGTTGACCATATTTCCCACCGGTGGCGGAAAGTCGCTTACCTTTCAGCTGCCCGCGCTGATTGCGGGGCGCAACATGCACGGGTTGACTGTCGTCATTTCGCCGTTGCAGTCGCTAATGAAAGACCAAGTTGACAACTTGTTGTCAAGGGGATTGGCCACAGCCGTAACCATAAACGGACTGCTCGATCCATTGGAACGGGCGTCGGCAGTGGCGCAAGTGGCCGATGGCACTGCCGACCTGCTTTATATTGCACCCGAGATGTTGCGTTCGAAGACGATAGAACGCATTCTTATGGGCCGCCACGTGGTGCGGTTTGTCATCGACGAGGCACATTGTTTTTCGGCATGGGGGCAGGACTTTAGGGTCGATTATCTCTATATTGGCGACTTTATACGCAATTTGCAGGAATGCAAGATGCAGCGACAGCCCATTGCCGTTTCCTGCTTCACTGCCACCGCCAAGCAGAAGGTGATAAGCGACATTTGCGACTATTTTAAGCGCAAGCTTGGCATCAACCTAAAGATTTTCGCAGCCAGCGCAAAGCGAGAGAACCTGCGTTATTCGGTACTCCACGCCGACACCGATGAATCGAAGTACAGTATCCTGCGCAATCTGATTCTTTCGCACCACTGTCCCTCCATAGTGTATGTGTCGAGGACGAAACGCACGCGTGAGATTGCCGACCATTTGAAGTCCGACGGTGTGACCGCGTTGCCATTCAACGGCAAGATGCAATCCGACGAAAAGGTGAAAAACCAAAACTCGTTCATGTCGGGCGAAACGCAGGTTATGGTAGCAACGTCAGCCTTTGGAATGGGGGTGGACAAGAAGGATGTGGGGTTGGTTGTACACTATGACATAAGCGATTCGCTCGAGAACTATGTGCAGGAGGCCGGACGTGCGGGACGCGACCCGCACATGGAGGCCGAGTGCTATGTGCTTTTCTCGGACGGTGACCTTGACAAGCATTTTCTTCTGCTAAACCAGTCCAAACTCAGCATTGGCGAAATACAACAAGTGTGGAAAGTCATAAAGGATTCGACCCGTTCACACACGCATGTAAGCTGCTCACCCCTCGAAATCGCACGTCAAGCTGGTTGGAACGATGACGCCAAAGGTGTCGAAACGCGTGTCAAGGCTGCCATAGCGGCATTGGAGAATGCCGGCTTTATTGAACGCAAGAGCAATGTTCCGTATGTTTTTGCCACAGGTATAAGGGTAAGGAATATGGACGAGGCAAGGATGCGGCTGACTAATTCGCCGCTTTTTGACGAACGCACTCGTGAGGAGGCAGCCCGCATCATCCGTTCGCTTATCAGTTGCCGTGCCACCCATGACGAGGCTGGCGAGAGCAGGGTGGATTATCTTGCCGATATACTCGGCATACCTCGTGATGCTGTGATACGTAATGTGGCACTTATGCGACAGGAGGGGATATTGGCCGACAGCCATGATATGCAGGCGTGGATAGAGAATGCTGGCATAAAGCGCAGTTTGGAAAGTGCGCTCAAGCTTGAAAATTATGTCCACACCAAACTTGTTGCTGGAAATGTCGAGCTGAACTACAAGTTGTTTAACGAAGAGGCACACGAAAATGGACTGAAGTTTTCGACGGTAAAGCGTATCAAGACAATACTCAATTTTCTTGCACTTAAAGGTTACATACGCAAGGAGGAACACATTGCTTCGGGTGCGGTCAGCATCCGGACGCTTGAATCGGAACAATCTCCGTTGCAGGCGCGTTTTTTCAGACGAGTGTCAATGTGTCGCCATATAGTCGAGAGGCTGCTTTCCATATTGTCGACAGCCAACACTGTTCAAACTGGCGACTATTCAGTCGTAAGTTTCTCGGTGCTCGACATGCTCGAATCCTATAAAGACTGTGGCGGCGATCTTTTGACTCTGGGAGCGTCAACGCCGTCTATTACCGATGTCGAGGAGTCGTTGCTCTATCTGTCGCGTACCGGCGTTTTGCGAATTGAGGGTGGTTTTATGGTAATCTACAACACCGTTCAACTCAACCGTACCACATCGCGCAAGGCTCGTTTCGGCAAGGAGCAATACAGGTTGCTCGACGAATTCTACAGACAGCGTATACAACAAATCCACATAGTGGGGGAATACGCCAATCTCATGGTGCGAGACTATGCTGCCGCGCTGCGGTTCGTCAACGACTATTTCCAGATGGATTACCGTGAATTTGTACGCCGTTATTTCAAAGGCGCGAAGGCTGCCGACATAAATCGCAACATAACCCCTTCCAAGTATCACAGGTTGTTTGGTATGCTTTCAAAAAGACAACTTGAGATAGTGAACGACAGCCATTCCGCTCACATTCTTGTGGCTGCTGGTCCAGGAAGCGGCAAGACACGCCTGCTGGTACACAAACTTGCATCATTGCTTTTGCTTGAGGATGTGAAACATGAGCAGCTCCTGATGCTCACTTTCTCACGTTCGGCAGCCACCGAGTTCAAGATGCGTCTGATTGAACTTGTCGGTAATGCGGCTCATTTTGTGGATATCAAGACTTTTCATTCTTATAGTTTTGACATCCTGGGAATGCCCGGCAACACTGAAGAACTGCATGATGTGGTGTCGCGTGCCGCCCAGATGATTGAAAATGGCGAAGTAGAGGAATCGAGAATAGCCAAGTCAGTGCTCGTTATCGACGAGGCCCAGGACATGAGTGAGGATGATTTCCGTCTCGTGAAGGCCCTTATGTCGCAAAATGCGAATATGCGTGTCATCGCCGTGGGCGACGATGACCAGAACATCTACTCGTTTCGCGGCTCAAGCTCTGCCTATATGCAGTCGCTTGCCACTGATTATGGCGCAACTCTTTACGAGATGACAGAAAACTATCGCAGCGCAGAACAGATAGTTGCTCTTGCCAACAGTTTTGCTGCACTCATACCGTCGCGAATGAAAAGAAACGCTGTGGTATCGTTGCGCGGCGACGTGTCCGGCATAGCTGAGATACACCGCTACGACCGTCCTGGTTTCTGTTTTCCTCCCATAGATTTCGCGGCCAATGGCTCCACCGCTGTGCTCACCGCCACAAACGAACAGGCTATGCAAGCAGCCTACCGCCTGAAATGTATGGGTTATAAGCCCAGACTGATTCAGTCGCTCGACGGTTTCCGTTTCATCAATTTGGCCGAGGTGCGATATTTTATGAAACAGATAGGCAACGATGGTGCTCAGATGGTTTCCCGCTCCATGTGGGACTACGCCAAGGAACGGACGTTGAAGGCATACGAATGCAGTTCTTGCATCGACATTATTCAGCGTTTTTTCACCGATTTTGAGAAAATTCATCCCATAATTTATCGTAGTGATCTTGAGGAATTTCTCTTCGAGTCGAATGTGGAGGATTTCGTTTACGCTGATGCCGAGACTGTCACGGTCTCAACTATACACAAGTCAAAAGGGCGAGAGTACGACACCGTGTATATGCTTGCCGACTTCGAATCCGATGGCGTTTGCGAGACGGATGCTGCAGCCCTGCGCGCTCTTTATGTTGGAATGACTCGCGCCAGACAACGACTCTACATCCACACATCGAACCGTCTGTTCGATGGCTTGACGCCCCCCGCGACCAAAAACGTACACACCACCATTCCGCAATCGTCTTCCTCCATCCTTATCCCCCTCGGCTACCGTGACATTCGTCTTTCGTCCGTAAAAAACTTCAAGACCTCTGTCCTAAACTTGCGCAGTGGTGACAGTCTTATGTGTGACGGGGTTAACCTGTTCTCCTGCAGTGGCGATTTCATTGCCTCGCTCTCCAGTGCTATGTGCGACAAACTGCTCAACCTTAAACGTAAAAGCTACCACGTGGTTCAGGCGTCGGTATCGTATATTGTGGCCTGGCGGCCCAAGGACGAAACTGTCACATACGCCGTCCCGCTCGCTACGCTCAGGCTCGATAAGGCTAATTCACCCAGTGCAGGTTCCTGATTTTTTTTCGTTCCGCCGATAATTTGTATATTTGCATTATACTTTTCGCAAAAAACATCGATCGCAGCATCATAACCGCTATATGCCCCCAAAAATCATACTCAACCAACAGGCTAAGGTCCTCGCGCTCTCCCTACTCGTCGGACTTCTCTCTGGTCTCGCCGCCGTCGCCCTCAAAAACCTTGTCCATTTCGTCAATACGCTTCTCCTCAGAGTCGGTTGGCCTTCCCCCCTTGGAGGCAACATTTTGATGCTTCTCTATCCAGCGTTAGGCATCCTGCTCACAATCTTGTTCGTCAAGTATGTGGTCAAAGGGCAAATTGGCCACGGCCTCCCTGAAGTCCTTTACTCCATTTCTCGAAAAAATTCTATCCTTCCGCCTCGAAACACCTATTCCTCACTCATTGCCTCGACCCTCACAGTCGCCTTTGGCGGCAGCGTGGGACTTGAAGCCCCCATCGCCTCCACGGGCAGCGCCATCGGTTCGAACATCGGGCGCCTGGCTCATCTTCAAACCAGGCACATCCGCCTTCTGCTGGGTTGTGGCGCCGCTGGTGCCATTGCAGGCATATTCAAAGCCCCTATTGCCGGCGTGCTTTTCGTAGTCGAGGTGTTTATGTTCGATCTTACCCGCACCGCCGCAATCCCACTTCTCCTCTCGGCACTCTCCGCATCTTCCGTCGCCTATTTCCTTCTCGGCAGCGGCGCCCAGTTTTCTTTTGCCGCACAAGACTCGTTTGATCTGTCTCAAATTCCATACTATATCTTTCTCGGCATCGTCTGTGCCCTCTCGTCAGTCTATTTTCTCCGTGCGACCAATAGTGTCGAAAAATGGATGTCGAAATTTTCATCCCCAAACCTGAAGTGTCTCATCGGTGGCACCCTCTTGGGTGTGATGATTTTTCTCTTCCCACCCTTATTCGGTGAAGGCTACGCATCCCTTACCGACCTGCTCGACGGCACCGCCGACACGCTCTTTTCTAACAGCATTTTCTCCCCTCTCGCGGGTGGGAACCATTTCTCTCCCTGGTTGGTTATTGTCTACATTCTTTTGCTCATTATTCTAAAGGCCGTGGCCACCTCCGTTACAATCGGGGCTGGCGGCGTTGGCGGGACTTTTGGCCCCTCGCTGATTGTGGGGGGGCTTTCAGGCTACCTCGCCTATATGCTCATTTCGCAAATTGCCCCAATACCACTCTCGCCTTCTACATTTGCTCTTATCGGTATGGCCGCCGTGATGACTGGCGTTATGCAGGCACCCCTGATGTCCACGTTCCTAATCGCCGAAATTACCGGCAGCTGGGCTCTCATGCTCCCTTTGCTCCTCACATCCGCCGTCACCTACATCTGTGTCAACCCATTCGAAAAACACTCCATATATGCCCGCGACCTTGCCAAGCACGGCGACCTTATGACGCACGACAAAGATGCGTCTGCCTGGCAACTGATCAACATGCGCGAACTGATTGAGACCAACTTCGTTATAGTGCGAGTCGGCGACACCCTTGGTGATCTCGTCGAAGCTATAAAGTACTCCAAGCGTAATCTTTTTCCAGTCCTCGATGGCGAGGACCGTTTCGTTGGCATCATCGTACTCGACGATGTGCGCAAAATAATTTTCTCTCCCGAACTATACGATAAATATCAGGTGACGCAGCTTATGCAGCCCTATTCCGACCTTGATGTGGTCAAACTAAGCGACACGCCGCAACAGGTTGTCGAGCGTTTCCAGATGTCTAACCGCTATAACCTTATTGTTGTCGACGAAAACGACAAATATGTTGGCTTCTTGTCCAGGGCTAACACTTTCTCGGCCTATCGTCGCTTTATCTCCGAGTCGAGCGACGAGTAGGGGGCATGCATTGTCTCAAAAAAAGAAGACTTCACAAAAGTGAAGTCTTTTTCTTGAGGTCGCTTCCGGATTTGAACCGGAGTAGCAGGTTTTGCAGACCTGTGCCTAGCCCCTCGGCCAAACGACCTTTCTCCTTTTTTGCGGTTGCAAAGGTACGCATTTATTGCAAACTGACAAAATATTTTCAGCCTTAACCGTATACTTTTACTTCAATACCCTCATTTCTAATCTTTTGTGCATAGAGTTGCAATTCGGCGACCGATAGTTTCCTAAGCTCTTTTTCGGGCGTGGCACGGTCAAGTGCATAGAGCATCACGTATCGGGGTCCTATCTTTTTCAGGTGTTCTGTGTATGCGTTGAATTCGCCGTCGCTGATGTTGCCAACTTGCCTCCCCGCGCTTGTTCCGTCGAACAGTAGTGTTTGGATAATGCCCTTGCTTCCGAAAGCGGTGAGATTCGCCAGCAGGTCGTCCCATGGGCAGCCAAGCTCGTTGTTCTTGTTTATCAGTTTCCACATTCCTTCGGTTCCCGCGTCAAGCTTCAACACAGGGTTGTCCACCCGTTTAACGGCTTCGAATATTTCGGGGCGTTTCAGCTGTGTTGCATTGCTCAAGAGCGTTGTCATCGCTTTTGGGTAATATTTGTCGCGCAGCTCCGTGACGATGCCCACCATCTCCGCAAACCAGGGGTATAGCGTGGGCTCTCCGTTGCCGGCAAAGGTGAGCGAGTCGACAGCGACGTTATTCGCGGCAAGCGCTTTAAGCCGGTTTTCCAGTAACTCGCCAAGCTTTTCCGGTGTTGCAAACTCTATTGCCTCGTTTTCGGTTTCGCGGTTCCAGCCGCATTCGCAGTATATGCAGTCATACGAACAGCGCTTGTGTTTCAGCGGAAGCAGGTTCACTCCAAGCGAAGCACCCAGCCTGCGGCTGTGGATAGGCCCAACTATTGAATTGTCAAAAAGCATCTGTTATTTCTCCCTATTGACGATATGCGTTTTTAATGTTTTTTTGTGGTTCCGCTGCAGCTTCGATTAATCTTCCAATGCGGCTTCGATGGCCATATCATAAAGTTTTTCGGTCGTTATCCCCATGGCGCGTGCCTGCTTGGGCACAATGCTTTCGGCACTTTGTCCAGGCACCGTGTTCACTTCGAGAAAATACAACTCCTTTGCTTCGGTGTCGTATATATAGTCAAAGCGTACAATACCCCTGCAGTTGAGTAGGTCGTACAACTTGTCCGAAATCTCTTGTATCTGCGTCGCAACTCCTGTATCGACATCGGCAGGAGTTATCTCGTCCGAGAAACCGTTGTATTTTGCTTCGTAGTCGAAAAATTCATGGGAACCCTTTGGTACAATCTCTGTGATCGGAAACACATACTTGTGGCCCTTGGCTCTGAAAACACCGCAGTCGAATTCACGCCCTTTTATATACTGCTCCACCATCACCTCCTCAGATTCGCCGAAAGCTTCGTTTATCGCGGGCATCAGCGACTCTTTGTCTTTCACTTTGGTGGTGGCGACGCTGCTCCCTCCCGTGGCCGGTTTTACAAACACTGGCAACCCGAGTTCCTTCAAGATACCTTCAGGGTCGACCTTCTGTGATTTGTAGAGCAGCACAGACCGTGCCACATTCACTATGCCAAAAGCTTTAACTACATGGTTGCAGTATCCTTTGTGGAACGTAAGTGCCGACGTGTAGAATCCGCAGGTAGTGTATCTCATGCCAAGCATGTCGAAGTAACCCTGCAGACAGCCGTTTTCGCCCGGGTTGCCATGCACGAGGATAAAGGCCAGATCGAACACTACGCGTTCGTTGTCTATGGTCACACTGAAATCATTCCGGTCTACGGGGAGGCGATTGTCGTTGTCGGTGAGGCAGTACCACTCTTTGCGGTCGATAACGATGCGGTATAGGTTGTATTTTTTTTTGTCGAGGGTGTTGTATACCTGTGTACCACTGCTAATCGAGATGTCGTGTTCGCCCGAGTAGCCACCCATCACTATCGCTATGTTTTTCATCTGTCAAAACGGAAACATTGTGTGTGTTGTGAATAATACTTAACGTGCTTTTGGTGCGTTTTTGTGTCTGTTCTCCATCGGTTGGCCTAAACGACCTCCTTAAAGCGGCAAGTCGCGATACCCTTGCACTGCGTCAATACTCGAAACTGCTGCCGCCGAGGAATTCGCGCATCACCGAAGTAGGCGGGATTACCTTCGGGTCGATAGGTTCTATTATTTCGACAAAATTCAGCAATCGGCAAGCTTCTGCATACTCTTTGCAGTTCTCGGGCACCTGTTTCAGCAGCGGCTCGGCGTAGGCTTTCAGCAGCGCTCCCTCGTAGAAGAGGGCACTGTTGAACATCACATCGGCATTCTCCTGATAGGGGAATATATGCTTTCGTTCGCCCGCCTGCACATTCTCCCAGCGTTTGAGCGTCTCCTGTGCGTTCCAGCCCCGGAAGCTGTTGTCGCGTACAATGCGCCTCATAAGCCTGTTGTCGCTCGAATGGATGATGTTTTGGTCGTCAATGGCCACCTGCGTCAGTGCCGACACATACACTTTGAACTTCAACTCATCGGCAATTTGTTCGGTGAGTTTCGGATTAAGTGCGTGAATGCCCTCAATCAGAAGCAAGTTGTTGGGTTGCAGCCGCATTGTTTTGCCACTGAAATAGGGGTCGCCTTTCACGAAGTCGAATGTCGGCACTTGCACCTCTTCGCCGTTGAAAAGCCGTTTCAAGTGGTCGTTTAGCAGCGCTATGTCGAGTGCATCGATACTTTCAAAATCGTATTCGCCGTTGGGCAGTTTGGGCGTGCGGTCGCGCGAAACAAAGTAGTCGTCGAGCGAAATCTGTTTCACGTCGTGTCCCAGCACATTGAGCTGTACGCTCAGTCGGCGGCACGATGTGGTTTTGCCCGACGAAGAGGGCCCCGCAATCAGTACCATCCGCACTTTGTCGCTGCGCCTGTGTATCATCTCGGCTATCTCGGCGTATTTTTTTTCGTGCAGCGCCTCGGCTACTTGCACCAGACGGTTTGCCCCACCGGCTCTAATCACATTGTTCAGATCCGTGACAGTCGGTATGCGCAGTAGCTTCACCCACTTATGGTGCTCCTGGAATATGTTGAAAAGCTTGTCTGCGCGGTCGAAATGGTAATTGATTTCGGGTTCGGGCATATTGAGCAGGTAACCGTCCTCGAAGAGTTCGAGGCTCCAACCGTTCAGACACCCCGTCGAGGGCACTGTTCGAGAGGCCAGTTTGTGCACCGTCCCGTCGAGAAACTGCATCTCGATGTATAGCTGCTTGAGGTTTGACAGAAGGCGGTAGGTCTCGGGAATGTCTTCTTTCGATATGAGTTTCAGGGCATCTTCTTTCAGCATTACGCGACTCGTGAACGGAATATCTTGTTGCTGCAACTGTGCCATTCTGCGGCTCACGTTCTCGCACACCGTAGCGTGGTCGGTCTCGATGCCCTCGATACGGCAGAATGTGCCGTTAAGCAGCGAATGGTCGAAATAAAGACGTGCACTGGGGTAAGTGTCTTTCACCGCCTTGTAGCACATGAAACCCAGCGAGTGTTGGTAAAGACGTTTGCCCTGTCGGTGCGAAATGTCGAAAAACTCGATAGTGCGTGGATTGTATATCCGGTACTGCAGCGTCTGAAGGCGGTTGTTGACCAGTGCGCCAAGAATCGGTCGTCCACTCGTCAGTTCCATAAACTGCGTTTTGCTTTGGTTCACTATTTCGGCCAGAGACGTACCGTGTTCAACGTAGCGTCGCTCGTTGAAATTCTCTATTACTACTTCGATGTTGTTCATATTTTTGCGTTGTTGACGGGTGTCTGTCACAAGTTAGCGGTTTGACATCGTTTCTTCGATTTCGTCGATTGTTTTTGGAATCGGTCTGCCGAGCACACGGCAACCCTTGGCCGTGATGAGGATGTCGTCCTCGATGCGGATGCCGCCAAAGTCTTTCCATTTCTCCAGTTCCTCGAAATTGATGAAGCTCTTGTTCGTGCCTTCGGCGTGCCATTTGTCGATGAGCGCGGGGATAAAGTAACATCCGGGTTCGTCAGTTACAACAAACCCTTTCTCAAGTTTGCGTCCGCAGCGGAGGCTACCGAGACCGAACTGTTCGGATGGGCGTGTGCGCTCGTCGTAACCAACGTATATCTGCCCGTAGTTCTCCATGTCGTGCACATCGAGACCCATCATGTGGCCCAGGCCGTGGGGCATCAGCAGGCTGTGCGCTCCGTTGGCTACGATGTCATCAACGTTGCCTTTCAATATCTTGAGGTTTTTGTATCCCTGTGCCAGTATTTTGCTCACCTCCGTGTGTACCTCTTTGTAGGTGATCCCCGGACGCGCTATGCGTATGGCTTCAAGCTGGGCGGCCAGCACTATCTCGTAGATGGCTTTTTGGCGAGCATCAAACTTGCCGCCCACAGGAACCGTGCGGGTGATGTCCGAACAGTAGTTCATGGCCGTTTCGCACCCCGCGTCCATAACCAGCATACGTCCCTTGGCCAGTTTGTTGTTGTGTCCGTGGTTGTGAAGTGTTTCGCCGTGTATCGTCATGATTATAGGGAAACTCACCGGACCGTTGCCTTTCCATGCCTCGCCTTCCATGATTCCGGCAAGCTCGTATTCGTAGCGTCCTGGCATGGCTTGCTTCATGGCCATGGTGTGCATGTTGTAGGCGGTGTCGATAGCCTTCTCGATTTCGGCAATCTCTTCGTCGCTCTTAATGCTGCGCTGTTTCACGCAGGCTTTAATGAGTTCTATCGAGGCGTACATTGGCACCGAGGCGTATTTGATGCCCAGCAGACAGCTGAGCTGGCGCTGGTTGTCCGAGCGGTAGGGGGGCAGGTAGTGCGCTTTGCGCCCCATGCCCACGGCGTTGGTGCAGAAGTCTTGCAGCTCTGCGAGTGTGCCGCTGTTCTTCACACCCACGCTGGCGGCGAGCTTCTTCACACTCGGTAGCGGACCTGTCCAGATAATGTCGTCTATGTCGTAGTCATTGGCGAAGATGTAGTCCTTACCCGTATCGCAGTCGAGCACACCGACCAAGTCTTCCCTCTGAAGGCCGAAAAAATAGAGGAATGTGCTGTCCTGGCGAAACCAGTAGGTGTTGTCCCTGTAGTTGCATGGTGCCTCGTGATTGCCCTGAATTATGATGATGCCGTGTTTGACATCCTTGCGCAGCTGCTCGCGGCGCGCAATGTAGGTCTCTTTCTTGAACATAATGATATTGGTGTTTTATTGTTCTATTACTGAATTTGCAAAGTTACAAATATTCTTCGAATACGAAATAGGTCGTCATGGTAGGATGGATTCGATTGCTTCAGGACCAAATGCAATTCATAAATTCATCATGACAGAAAAAATCAGTTGTACAAGACCGTCATACGGCTATGCTGTTATGCCAGCATTTGGTGTTGCACTTGGTAGTTGAGTCTACGGTTATTCGGAAAAAAAATGTAATTTTGCAAAAGTTTTTCGTCTGTTTTATATCGATTGCGTACATGTTACCAGGTAGTTGAAATTTTTTGGGGGGAGAAGTCAGCGGTAACTCTCCCGAACTGAATAACACAAAGCGAATGAGTCGAATAATTTTTTTTCTGCTTCTGTTGCCTCTTATTGTCAGCTGTGCGTCTGGCGGGCCGAACCATAAAACTATGAACAGTTTGGCAGACCTCTCCGGCGCAACCCTCGGGGTTATGACCGGCACCTGCTACGACATCACATACTCAGACCGTGCAGACCTTACTGTGGCGCGCTACAACACCATTGCCGACCTCATTGCAGCCCTGCAGCAGGGACGCATTGACTGTTTCGTGAGTGAAGAGTTTGTCATCAATAACGACGTCTGTCGCGAAAACCGCCTCAAAAAGGCGTTCTGCACCGAAGAAAGTTTCCCTTGTAGTTTCGCTTTTCGCAAAAGCGACCAGTCGCTGGTCGACAGCATGTCGGTTATGATACGCGAGATGCGCGCCTCGGGTGAGTTAGAGGCTTTGACGGGAAAATGGCTCAACGGTAGCAACTATTCCTCCATTCCCATGGCTCACGACGGACAGCCGCTCCCCACCGGCAAACCGTTGGTGGTCGGGGTGTGCGAGAATTTGGCTCCACTACTCTTCACTGTTGGACAGGAGTGGCGCGGCATGGAACCGGAGCTGCTGCGCATGCTCGGCTATCGTGTGGGCCGCCCCGCAGAGTTTAGGTATATGGACTTCTCCGCCATGTCGGCTGCCCTTCAGACTGGTGCCATCGACATTATGGCCAGTGGCATATTTGTCACCGAGGAACGGCAGAAGATTTTCCTTTTCCCCGAACCCTATATTGAGTGCCGCGGAGCCTTCTTTGTCATGGACGACGATAGGACTTCCGATGTGGGATTCTGGGATGGCATTAAACGCTCGTTCAACAACAACCTGCTGATAGAAAACCGGTGGAAATTCCTCGCCGACGGTCTTCTTGTCACCATCGAAATCACTTTGCTTTCCATTTTGTTCGGCTCCATTCTCGGTGCCGGCCTCTACCTGATGCGTCGCAACAGACGCAACTGGGTGAAACGTACGGCCAACGTTTATGGCGACATTTTGCGCGGTATTCCGGTTGTGGTGCTCCTTATGATTCTTTTCTATGTTGTACTTCGTGGGTCACTATGACCATGGTGAGTTTCTCTTGTGCAAGCTGTCGGATTACCCCCTGCACTTCGCCCACCATGGTGGGGTCGAGCGACGAGGTGGGCTCGTCGAGCAGTACTATTTCGGGCTTCATCGCCAGGCAGCGGGCTATGGCCACACGCTGTTTTTGCCCGCCCGAAAGGTGCTGTGTCATCGAATCGGCCCGCTCGGCCATGGCCACTTTGCGCAGCATCTCCATGCCAAGTTGCTCGGCCTCCTCGCGATTCATTCCCAATACCTTAATCGGTGCGAGGGTTACATTGTCGAGTACCGAAAGGTGGCCGAAAAGGTTCAGACTCTGAAACACCATGCCCATGCGCCGATGCAGCCTGTTGTGCTCATAGCTTTTTGCAAGTATCTCCTCGCCGTCGATGGTGATAGACCCCGATGTGGGCGGCTCAAGCAAGTTCAGTGTGCGAAGCAGCACACTTTTTCCAGCCCCCGACGGACCTATTATTCCGACCACCTCGCCGCGTTCGACGTGAAAACTCACATCGTCGATGGCGGCAATGCTCCGACCGTCGGGCTGGACGAATTGTTTGCACAGGTGGCTGACGGTGATCATATTTTGTTTGTTTTTTTAACGATATAGTCAAGCAGCATGTTGAGCAGCCATGCCAGCATGAAATACACTATTGTTACGGTGAGCAGCGGCACAAACATCTCGTCCGTGCCTATGGTTTGCGCGGCTTGTGTGAGGTCGGGGAGTGCCACATAGCCCACAACCGCTGTGCCCTTGAGCAGTGCCACTGCGTTGTACTTGAACGGCGGCATGGCCACTTTCAGGGCCTGCGGTGCCACCACATAGCGCAAAGTCTGCATATTGGTGAGTCCCAGCGCACGCGCCGCGTCAACCTGATCGCGGCCCACGGCCTCGGTCGATGTTTGCACTACCGAGCATGCGAAGTTGGAAAAGTTTATGGCGAAAGCCGCCACGGCTGCAATGAATCCGTTGCCGCCGCTGAAAATCACTAAAAAAATGAAAAGCAGCAACACCATGAGCGGCGTACCACGCACGATTACTTTGTGCCAGCGCACCACTTCCCTTACCCACCGATGGCGACTCCGCCCCAGCGCATAGACTAATATGCCCAGCAGCGTGCCGAACAATAGCGACAGCAGCGTTATGGCTATCGTGTAGCCAACACCTATTAGCAGCAGGGGCCAACATCCTTCGAATGTAGTGTAATCCACGATGCAAAGATACATTTTTTTCTATTTTTCTTAAGCTTTCATGTGCCGAATCGGATATGTAGTGCAAATGGAAACACAAATAACATGTATGAGTGAACGTTTCAAACTTTTAAAGATCGGATTCGGATTTTTTTTCATACGGACATGACATAGACATGACATAGACGTGACATAGACGTGACATAGACGTGACATAGACGTGACACGGACATGACATAGACATGACATAGACATGACATAGACGTGACATGGACGTGACACGGACATGACATAGACCGGTTATGTATGGAAATATTCTGAAATAATGACCCACAATGGCAAATGCAGATATGGTTGTAGGCATTGCCTGCACAAAACTTCACTGATGTGACCATAAATCTGCAATAAACTCTGGCTTTCTTTCCAATTAATTTATTTATTGTAACTTTGCAGTCCATTTGAATGTTTTTCTATTCACTTAATCACTTGTCACTAACTACAAATATCATGAACAAAGATAACCTTAAACTGAACCCCAACCGCCTCGTGAGCTTCCTTCAGAAGCCAATGCGCGAATTCACCAAGGCCGACCTGCTCCGCGTTATAGAGGAGATGAACATCGAGATGATAAAGTTTCGCTACATGGCGCACGACGGTCGCCTGAAGACGCTCAACTTTGTCATCAACTCGCTGGCACATGCCGACGAGATACTCACCTCGGGCGAGCGTGTCGATGGCTCCAGCCTTTTCCCGTTTCTCGAGGCCGGTAGCAGCGACCTTTACGTCATTCCGCGTTTCCGCACTGCCTTTATTGATCCCTTTGCCGAGATTCCCACGCTCGACATCCTCTGCAACTACTACACCAAGGATGGAGACCCTTTCGAGATGGCTCCCGAACACACCCTTGCAAAGGCTGGCAAAGCTTTCCGCGAGGCTACGGGTGGTATGGAGTTTGAGGTAATGGGCGAACTCGAATACTATGTCATCGCCCCCAAAGAGGACGACTACCTGCCTGCCGACCAGCGTGGCTACCATGCCTCACAGCCTTTCTGCAAGTTCGAGGATTTCCGTGTCGAGGCCATGAAACTCATTGCCGAATGCGGTGGTCTTATTAAATACGGTCACTCCGAGGTCGGCAACTTCACCGTTGGCGACACCATGTACGAGCAGAACGAGATCGAGTTCCTGCCCACCACGCTCGAAGACGCCGCCGACCAGCTCGTCATTGCCAAGTGGATTATGCGTGAGCTGGGCTACAAGTATGGCATCACTGTCACCTTTGCACCCAAAATCACTGTTGGCAAGGCGGGCAGCGGCATGCATATCCACACCCGCATCACCAAAGACGGCAAAAACATGTACGTCGGCGAGAACGGTCTCACCGAGATCGCCCACAAGGCCATTGCCGGCATACTCGACCTCGCCGGGTCGCTCACCGCTTTCGGCGACACCAACCCCACCTCCTATTTCCGCTTGGTGCCACACCAGGAGGCTCCCACCAACATCTGCTGGGGCGACCGCAACCGCTCGGCCATGGTGCGTGTGCCGCTCGGATGGAACAAGGGCAGCGGCAACATGATGGCTCACTGCAATCCGCTCGAACAGAACATCGATGTCGATTTCACCTACAAGCAAACCATCGAACTCCGCACCCCCGACGGCTCGGCCAATGTCTATCTGCTCCTTGCCGGCATGACCGTGGCCGCACGTCATGGCTTCGAGATGCAGAACGCTGTCCAGTATGCCAAAGATCGCTACGTGAGCGTCAATATCTTCGAACACGAGGAGGTGCTGAAACGCCTCGCCGTGCTGCCCGACAGCTGCGCCGCCAGCGCCGACGTGCTTGAGCGCGACCGCAAGATTTACGAGGACAAAGGCATCTTTGCCCCAGCCCTCATCGACGGCATTATCAAGGATCTCCGCGCCTACGACGACCGCAATCTCCGCAAGGAGATTGGCAACGACCCCGAGAAAACCCTCGAACTGGTGCAGCGTTTCATGCATTGTGGTTAATTAATTAGACATAATAGCCATAGGCCTTATAAGACTTATACTTGATGATGCTCCCTTCAAGATTTCCCGACCCCGAGACCGCCGACCCCAAAGGTCGCGGTCTCATCGCTGTCGGTGGCGATCTCTCACCAGAGCTGCTCATAGATGCCTACTCGCACGGGATATTTCCGTGGCCGTGTGATGAGGAAAGTCCGCTGTTGTGGTACTCGCCCGAACCGCGCATGGTGCTTCAGCCGTCTGACTTCCGTTGCAGCGACAGCCTGCGACGCACTGTGAAGTCCGGCAGATTCGAGGTTAGGGTCGACACCTGCTTCGAGCAGGTGATTCGCGCATGTGCCGCTGTCGGACGTGAAGGACAGGACGGCACATGGATTACCGCTGATATGATAGAGGCTTATTGCGAACTGCACAGGCTCGGCTATGCCCACTCGTTCGAGACTTTTCTCGACGGCACTCTCGTGGGCGGTCTATATGGCGTTTCGTGGGGCAGGATTTTCTGCGGCGAGTCGATGTTCCACACTGTGCGCGATGCCTCGAAGGTGGCTTTCTGCAAGCTTGTCGAATACTGCCTGATGCACGATATCCGTCTTATCGATGCCCAGCAACCCACCCGTCACCTCGCCTCGCTGGGCGGCAAGCCTATGGCGAGGCACGATTTCCTGAGCAGGCTGCCGCAACTTTGGCCGCCGCTCGACGTCGGCATTTACCGTGGCCGCTGGCGCTCGCACTCCGTCGTCCTCTCGCTCGGTGGCAACGAAGGCGATGTGGCCGGCACCATAGCCGAGGCTCTCCAGCGGCTGAGGCATTTGGTGGGGCCGCTGGTGTCTCTTTCGCCGCTCTACGAGTCCGAACCCTGGGGCTTCGACCATGCCGTGCCGAATTTCCTCAACACCTGCGCCGTTTTCGACACCACACTTTCGCCGTCGCAGGTGTTGGCCATAGCCATGCGCGTTGAGAAGCAGTTGGGCCGGCAGCGTGCGGCGGAGAACAGTGCAGCACCTCCTGTTAAAACCGGCGACTATCCCTCCGACACCGATTGTCTCGACTCTTCGGCGGGTCGGAGCTATTCCTCGCGTCCTATCGACATCGACATTCTCTTTTACGACAGCTGTGTCATCAGCGCCAGCGACTTGCAGGTGCCCCATCCGCGCCTGCACCTGCGCCGTTTCGTGCTGAAGCCCCTGGCCGACCTCATGCCAGACTTCATGCATCCTGACGTGCATCGGACGGTAGCCAGTCTGCTCGACGCATGCCCCGACACGGGCGCTGTATGGAGCCGCGGCTGAAAGTTTGACTGTTGGAATTTTTTTAGTCCACCTCAAAAAAATACATCAACGCCCCCTGCTTTCTCTTATCCAAGAGGGGGAGTCGCACGCAGTCAAACTATTGCATAATTGTATCACATTTCATATTCATCAAAAGAACAAATTTTAGAAGTTGCATTCACCGTGTTGTGTGGTGGCGAAATGCGGTGTCTGGGATTGTCTATTTCGTGTTTTTAGAAATTTTAAGGCCTGTTTTGTTGCCATTATTATAATTGCCATTATTATAATTATAAATATTGCGTATATTTGCTATGTACTAAATGGTGTCCGTATGGTGACAAACTGGTGACAATCAGTGCCTATACGGTGTTGTATGTTTAGTATGTCTGACAGATTTAAACGAAAACAAATACACGTAGTTATATGAAAAAACAAGTACCTTTGGGGCAGTTCCGTGCTGCGGTTTCGACAAAAGTTAATGTGAAAAGTCCTATGAAGTGGCTGATGCTGCTCGCCATCATGCTCATACCGGCTCTGTCGATGGCTCAGACTGCTTTGTCAGGCTGGACACTCAGCAGCAACAGCAACACGTCGCGTTCCATCTCATGCGGCACGACTTATACACTCAAGGTCAGCACAAGTGGAAGCACTACCAGGGATCAGTATTGCACCATAACGTCCTCCACATCGGGGTGTCCTATAACTGTGACGCTTACGGCCAACAGCCTCAAGCCTACAGGTGTGACTGCAACCAACTATGCGTATGTTTACAATGGGTCTGGTACAGGCGGGACGCAGTTGGCACAGTGGACAAGCAGCACTTCGACTGGTACGAGTGTGACATCTACAGGTGGTACGGTGACAATCAGGTTTGACCGGAATTCGACAATCGCGAGCAATGTGACTTTCACGGTCAGCATCTACCAGCCATGTTGCGGTACGCCGCCAAGCACCACCTATTCCTGCCCTAACGATATCCATCAGATTGGGTCTGGCACTTCAGCCAGCTACATTTATGGTCCGGTAAACAATTATTACAAGTATAGCTATCGTCAGATTATTTACAATGCAAGCGAATTCGACAACAGGCCCGGTACCATCAAGGCCATCGCCTTCCAGTATGCCTACACCACGGCGATGACAAAGAAACTGGATACGAAAGTATATATGGCTAACACCGGCACAAGCGAATTTGCCAGCACTACTTCCTGGATTACCACCGGCCTGCAGCAGGTTTACAGTGGTCAGATGAATTACCAGTCGCAAGGATGGGCTTGGATTATACTTGACACGCCGTTCAACTACACTGGCGGGAATCTGCTTGTGGTGATCGACGACAATTCGGGTGATTATGATGGCAGTTCGTACACCTTCTACTACAGCGGTTCCACAAGCGACCCATACAGGCAGTTATATCAGGCGAGTGACACTTACAACTATGGAAATACTGACATATCGTCTCAAACTGGTACGCAGAGCAACTACCGCCCCAACACCAAGTTCTGCGTTGAGCACAACTGCGACGTGCGGCCCGACAACTTCGCTTTCGCTACTCAGACGGTGTCGTTAGTCGCTGGTGAAACCTACACGCAGAATGTCACCGGCGGCTCGAACGTAACCTACTCTATGACCTGCAATCCTGCCGGTATCGCCACGTTCAACGCCTCTACGCATACTGTAACGACCGTTGCAGGTCGCATGGGCACGGTGACGGTAACTGCCACTTGGCCGGCTTCCGACGGATACTGCGAAAAGACTGCCTCCTATATCATCAATGTTGACGACGGCTGCGCCAAGATGAGCGGCGGAACTATTTCCTCGTCGGGAATATATGGTGGCATTTTCACCTACTATAACTATTATGCCTATACGCAGCAGATTTATCGTGCCAGCGAGATTATAGCCGCCGGCGGCTGCCAGGGTAAAATCAACAGCATCGCCCTTCGCTATGGCGAGACCACATCGAGCGACCTCTCCTTCGAGGTGTATATAGGTGCCACTGTGGCAACCTCTGTGCCGACCTCTTGGATTACCGATGCCAACCTTGTGCGCGTCTATTCCGGCACTCGCACTTTCACAAGTGCAAACGATGGGTGGAACACCATCAACTTTACTACCCCGTTCGAGTGGGATGGCGCCAGCAATATAGTTATTGCTGTCAGACGCACCTCAAGCACCTCGGGTAGTGTAAGTTATCCCAATTTCTACCACACCAGCAGCGACGGTATGGCCGCCTATCTTAGCAACTCGTCGTCGGCCATCACCCTCAACGGAAGCAACGTGGCCACATCGACGGGAACCGTCACCAGCCAGCGTCCGCTCTTGAAATTCTGCATCGACTGCTGCGACGACAACATCACCGGCGACTTCAACTTCCAGTATGAGAGCATCAACTATGTGGCTGGCAGCGGCGCTCCGACTGCCAACAGCCTTGTCAACGGCACGGGCATATCGACAGGTATCGTCTACTCTTCCTCCAACACCTCTTATGTCACAGTCTCCAACGCTGGCGTCGTAACCATCGCCAACAATGTGCCGGAGGGCGACTACACCGTCACCGCCAAGCTCCCCAACAACAACGGGTGCGACAAAAACGCATCGTACACCATCCATGTCACCGACGGCTGCACGCAGGTGGGCAACGGGACGTACATGACCTCCACTGCCCCCATCTATACCAGCAGTTCGGGTTACTACAGCTACACGCAGCAGAATTATACAGCTTCGGAGATTATAGCCGCCGGCGGCTGTCAGGGTACAATCAACGACATCAAGTTCCAGTACTCTACCACCGCTACCGAAAACTACACCCAGTCGATAAAGGTGTATATGGGGACAACAAGTCAAAACTCGCTTGCAAGTGCATGGATTGGCGATGCAGGGCTGCAGCAGGTCTATAGTGGTTCAGTTACTTTCACTCCGGGCTGGAATACAATTCACCTCACCACCCCGTTCGACTGGAACGGTGTTGACAACATTGTAGTGGCCGTAATGAGCAACGGAACGTCAGGAACTACTTACAGGTATTTCCACTACAATTCAACTACAGGCGGGGCTCGATACTATTATTCCTCTTCGTCTTTCTCGTTGAATGGCTCAAATATTCCCACCGAGGATGGCTATTCTACATCATCGCGTCCCAACATCCGTTTCTGTATCGATTGCTGCGACGATAACGTCACCGAGACTTTTGCGTTCGACAACCCGACTGAGGTGGAGTATGTCGTCGGCTCTGGTGCCTTCACCCCGCCGCACCTCACCAACAACACCGGAATGACAAGCATCTCCTACAGCTGCTCGTCCGATAGCGATAACGGAAGCTCGGTGGGCAGCGTAAACGCTACGACCGGTGCCGTCACCTTCACAGGTAACGAGGGCTACCTCACTGTCACGGCCAAGCTCGCTGTGGCCAATGGCTGCGACAAATACACCAAATACCGCGTGTTCGTTAACGACGGCTGCAAACGCGTCGGCACGGGTAGTGTTACCAACTCGGCAAGCCTGATAAACTACTACAAGTACATCTGGGACGAGATGATATACAAGGGCAGTGAGATTGACGGTGGCGGAACAATCAACCGTATCAGCGTAAGGGCTGTCTCGGATGGTAGCCAGTCGCGTACCATAAAGATATACATGGGCTTGACCGACAAGAACACTTTCTCGTCAAGTACCGACTTTATACCGCTGTCACAATTGACACAGGTTTACAGCGGCACCCACACGTTCACTGCCGGCTGGAACGACTTCAACCTTTCAAGAACCTTCAGCGTACCCTGTGGCAAGAACCTTGTAGTTGCTTTCGATATAGACGCATCAGACTATGCCACGGAGTATTTCTATGCCACATCGGTGTCGAGTTCCTGTATCAGGGCATATAGCGATAGCGAGAACTCACCGTTGGCCGACATGAGCACATATACTGGTAGTACTGAATTGTTTGCTTACCGTCCGAATATCAAGCTTTGCATCACCGAGTGCAACTGCCCCGACTTGAGCTTTGATCAGTCCAGTGTTACATTCTGCACCAACGGCACATCGCAGCATCCGTCGTTCACATGCAGCTCTACGGGTGCCCGCACATGGACTTCGTCCGACCCGAGTGTAGTGCGCATCACCAATGCCACAACCGGCGCAATGACTGTGGTCGGCGCCGGCAACTGCATTATAACCCTCAATGTCGCTGCCACTGGCCAGTACTGTGCTGCCGCAGCTTCATATAACGTGCGTGTCATGGCCAACTGCCCGACACTGCACTACGATATGTCGTCGTGCACCGGCACTTCCACTCCGGCATCCATACCCGACTATGTGGGTTATGGTGTTATCCCGCTTTCCGATGTGGTGCCGCAGTGCTCCACTCCTGGTATGGCGTTCGCCGGTTGGTGCGTTGACCCCACTGGCGACGGCTCATACTATCATCCGGGTTCTAGTTTCCCGCTTTACCGCGACACGGTGCTCTACGCCATATTCTACACCAGATGCTGCCACCCCGATTCGGCAAGTGTGTCCTATACTCACCAGACCGTAACCATCGATGGCGATAGCTATGCGGTTCACCCCAACCAGTCGATCGATGTTTCGCGCTCGTCCGACGGCTATTTCTACTACGACCTCTGTCTCGGCGAGGGCGACGGCAAGATTCATGCCACTGTCAACCTGCCGGACGGCTGCACATACAGCAACCAGACTTGGATGCTTAACTACGCCGACGGCTCGTCGCTTGTCACCAACGCCACCGGCAACACGTTCGAACATGTTATCGACAGCGTTATCGGCTATGGCTTGACATTCAGGGCACGTTCGGCAGAAGGATGTTGGCTGCAGCTTAACGGCCGTATCCGTGTCTCGCCGGGTATAAATGTGACATCCGCCACAGTCGAGAGTTTCTCGGTGTGCCCTGAAAGCTATGTCCCCATTTCTATAGGTCTCTCCGATGAGGAGGGCGTCCAAGTGACGGTCAACCGTCCCGGTACAAATGTTCAATCAACGCTCGGTCACGCCGAAAGAATCTTCTTGCCGGATGGTGTGCCGTGCGACTTGGATGGCGATGGTACTTCAGACTGTGGTTACGTCTCGGCGGTTAACTTCACAGATTTCCAAAACGGCTCGGTTGTGCGTTCGGTTGAGGATATATTGTACATCTCTATGACAATTGAACATTCGTTTATAGGAGACCTGTTTATCAAAGTAACATGCCCCAACGGACAGGAAGCCACGATTTTGAAAAAGTATGAGTCTGGGACAAGTTCTTGTCTTGATGCAATTTTGGCTCTTTCGGACAATGAAGAAGATGTGCGCGGATGGCAGGTGTCAGGGTCGAGTAGTGCAGACTTTGGTGTTCCAAACACAAGTTACGCTTCATCTTCGTCGGGCTATGCTTGTGACAGTTCATACAGCGACAATGCTATGGGAACACCGTGGAGGTACGCCTGGTCGAATAACTCTACCCGAAACTACGGCTATGCGGGTGGAACGTATGGTTTGATCTATGAGTCAGAGAATGTCACCGGTACTTCTGTCGACTCAACCGACCTGATAAATATGACCAACCTCTATCATCCCGACCAGTCTTTTGAAAGTCTTGTGGGATGTCCGCTGAATGGTGAGTGGAAAATAACAGTAATCGACGGCTATAGTGTTGACAACGGGTGGCTCATCGACTGGCAGCTCGCTCTCAGCGAAGATCTGGCTGGCGAGGTTTGGAACTATCAGGTCAATCTCGACACGGCCTTCATGAGCTGCACTATGACCAACAATTCGAAATCGATAACCATCCATACTCCGGACATCCCCGCTGCCGGCGACTACAACTGCAACCTGGTGCTTGTCGACGAGTTCGGTTGCCTCAACGACAATGAACTTAACTACCATTTCAACATCAAGGAGATTGTTGTCTCGGTAAGCACCGAGGATGCCGATTGCGGTGAGGACAACGGCAAAATCACCGCCAGCGTCACCAACGGGGGCTGCGGTCCGGATGCCCAATACACCTACACGCTTACCTCTTCTACCAACGAGACTACTGTCAACAACTCCGGTGTTTTCCCGCACCTCTATGGCGGCGACTATCACCTGCTTGTTGAGTGCGAGGATGGGTGCCAAAAAGAGATGGATATCAACGTGGCCACCACCGGTTCGGTCGGCATCGCTCTCGACGGCACCGTCGGCGAGACCTGTGCGGGCAACAACGACGGGCAGATAACAGTTCATGTCACCGGATCGGGCTCTGGCAACTACACCTATAATACTAATACCGGCGGCTACTCCTGTACCGACGGTCACTTCACCGGTGTGACCCCCGGCACATACACCGTCACCGGCGG
>CAJONE010000007.1:2815-51591 GCA_905235855.1 uncultured Bacteroidales bacterium | reverse complement strand
ACCTCCGACCGAGAAAACTTTTGAACTTCGATACCCCCAAACTTAAATTTATGCTATATTTGCACAACTGTGTTGCACTTGGTAGTTGAGTCTACATGCGGATTAGGAAAAATGTTTTATCTTTGCAAATGAATCTGAAAAGCCAAGATTATGACTTCAATGGAATTAAACGCTGAGATGCTCCGTAATATGAGCATCATCGCAGAGGACGAGAATCTGCTGAAACGGGCTGTGAAATATCTGCGGAAACTTGCGGCTGAAAAAGAAAACGATTCAGCGGAGATGTCCAGCAAGGAGTTTTTTGCACGTGTGGAGGAGGCCAGGAAACAGCCTGGCGTGATGTTCAACAATGTAGCAGAGCTTGACCAGTATATTCGAAGCCTATGAGTCGCTACAGTGTGGAAATCAAGGAGCAGGCTCAACGGGACCTTAAGAAATTGAGCCTGAGCGAGCCCAAATCATACCAGAAGGCACTCTGTCTCATCGGCGAACTTTACGACCACCCACAATCAGGCACAGGCAAACCGGAACAGTTAAAAGGCTGCAACGGTTCACTATGGAGCCGTCGTATCACGAAAAAGCACCGCCTGGTTTACGAGATCATAGAAAACGTGGTACATGTGGACGTTCTCACAGCCTACGGGCATTATAGTGATAAGTGACAGAGATCGTTTACAGTTTCTGAGGTGCTGAATTTTGTAATCCAGCACTTTTTTTTCTGTCGGGGGGTTATTCGGAATTTACGGAATTCCCGGATTTTACGGATGGCTGCCTCATTCGAAGTCAATGTCGGCTTCGGTTCAGCAATGAATACAAGCGTTCATTGCTCTCACTATTGCACAACAATTCACAGGTCTGAGTTAGTTGATAAAGGAGAAAAACTTTCTATTTTTCACGGAGGAGCCACAGTTTTAGGACGGGGTCTGCTATGGTCACAGCGCGACCTGTTTTCTCTATCAGTTCTTTCTTTATCAGGCTTTCTTGTATGCGACTGATATTGGACTTCGAGCCTAGGTTGTATTTCTGAAGGATGGCCGAAGATGTGAAATCGCCTGTCTCGCCAACTACAAGAGCCTTGAGGAAATTAATCTGGTATGCGGAAAGGCCATCCGTCTGTTGCAAGAAAAGAATGGAATTCTGGTCAATCAAGTCGTTCACAGCTTCATCGATTGTGGCATCGCTGACCTTGGTTCCGCTATCGAGCATCACGTTCCACGCCAGCTGCTGAACGTAGGATGACTGGTTCTCGACAGTATCACAGATTCGCGTTATCTGCTTATCGGTGATGGTCTGACTGTTCTCCTCGAACTTATGCCGTATAAAGGGAATCCAGTCGGAGGTGGGGATGGGCTGGAGGTGGCGGATGTCGCCGAACTGATAGAACGGCATACGCTTGTTCTGAAACATGTCGGTGAGCATGTGTTTCTTGCTGCCGAACAGACAATAAGAGACGTTCTGTTGCAACTGCCAGACTCCACGTACGCGTTTCTGGACCTCCAACGAATTGCCAAAAGCCCCTATCTGCTGGAATTCATCAATGCAAACCACAATATGCTTGCCAATCCTTGTTGCCAGACTCTCCGGCAACTGCAGAAGTTCTTCGGGTGAATATTCCTTCGGGGTGATGCCCAACGAGACGGACATCTCGTTGGCGGGGTCGAAACCGAACGAGACTCTTGGAGCCAAGCGCGTGAGGAAGTCTTTGACATTGCGGAGCACTTGTTCGACCTTGCTTGCAGTCTGATTGAGTGTAGCAGACACCAGCTTGTTGTAGAAGTCATATTCGGTACGGCAATCGTAGATGTCTAGATATACGACAACGACCTTGTTGGTATCGACCTGGGAAATGACTCGCCTCACAAGAGAGGTCTTCCCCATACGACGAGGTGAGATAAGCACCACATTCTGTCCGTTTTCGAAATCCTGCTTCAACCGCTTGGTCTCGGATACACGGTCGGTAAAATTCTCACCTTCAACAGCTACTCCATATATAAATGACTTTTTCATAACATTAAAATCATTGGTTGTTAAGATGCAAAGATACAACATTTTTGCAAAAGTACACAACTTTGTGGACCACAATCTTGTGGAACTTTCCCCAGATGCAACAGGCTGCCCCCGGCATCAAACGAAAACAAGTGAATAAAGGCGGCTCAAACAACGCGCCGCTTTTTTGGGGTGGGTTGCCAAATCATGGGAAAGCCTCGTCTTGAGAAGCGAGGCTTTTTTGTTGGCTAAAGGTAGATCCTGCTGCATACCTCACCTCCCCCGTATATGTATGACCCGACGAAATGTTAAATTAGTCACGAGCCTTCCTAAAAAAACTTAAATTCGCTGCAATTTATGTTTCTCATGACTTTACCATGACTTTACCATGACTTTACCATGACTTTACCATGACCATACCATGACCATACCACGACTATACCACGACTATACTACGACCTGCTGTGCAGTATTTCCGAACCTGACCGCTGGTCGTGGCCTTGAGCTCCGCTGAAATGCAAGGCATTCTTGAGCGCCGCTTAATAATATCAAATCAAGCGAATAATGAATTATACCAAGCGAAAAATCCGACACTTTCTTTATCGGGCTTTGCAATTCCTGATGTGACAAGACTGGCATCTGTCGCAACCAAATCTTATGGAATAATGATTAGATGATTGATCCTTGTATCAACAAAAACAGGATTAACCAGTCTGTTATAATCGAAAGATGGATGCAATGCAATAATTATATGATTATTGCGTTACTTCAACAGCATGTCAATAATTGAACGAAATATCGATGCTATAAAGCGACTCTGCAACATCTACGCTGTAGAGAAAATGTCGGTGTTTGGATCGGTGCTCACCGACCGATTCAACGATAACAGCGATATTGACATTCTTGTGTCTTTCGACGAACTGCCCGTCGAGAACTATGCCGAAAATTACCTGCAGCTGCAGGAGGCTCTAAAAACTCTCCTAGGGAGAGAGATTGACCTCGTGGAGGATAAGGCAATACGCAACCCTGTCTTCCGCAGCCAAGTGGATCGCACCAAAGTTCAAATCTATGGATGAATATAGCCTTAAGTACCTGCATGATGTGTTGAACGCCTGCGAAGAGGTCGAATCGTTTTTCGAAGGCGAGAAGATTTTTGCGAAATTCCAGAAGGACATCCTCCGTCAGCGTGCTGTAGAACGCAATGTGGAGATTATGGGGGAGGCAATCAATCAGTTGTTGAAGCACGATCCTTCAGTTGTCCTTCCTAATGCAAAGGCAATTATCGGCACTCGAAATCGAGTTATTCATGCATACGACAACGTGACCCCTGATTTTCTATGGAGTTTGGTGATTAACCATATCCCAAGGTTGCGTGAGGATGTAGTTTCGCTATTAGGTTAAGTGTGCCAGGAGGCGGGCGCTCAGCCCAACCAACCATAAAAGAACAAAAGCGACTCAAAACCGAGCCGCTTTTTTGGGGTGGGTTGCCAAATCATGGGAAAGCCTCGTCTTGAGAAACGAGGCTTTTTGTTGGCAAAAGGTAGATACTGCTGCATACCTTCCCCCCATAGATGTAATGACCCGACGAAATGTTAAATTAGTCACGAGCCTTCCTAAAAAAACTTAAATTCGCTGCAATTTATGTTTCTCATGACTTTACCATGACTATACCATGACCATACCACGACCATACCACGACTTTACCATGACTTTACCACGACTTTACCATGACTTTACCATGACTTTACCATGACTTTACCATGACTTTACCATGACCATACCATGACCATACCACAACTATACTACGACCTGCTGTGCAGTATTTCCGAACCTGACCGCTGGTCGTGGCCTTGAGCTCCGCTGAAATGCAAGGCATCCTTGAGCGCTGCTTAATAATATCAAATCAAGCGAATAATGAATTATATCAAGCGAAAAATCCGACACTTTTTTTTCTACTGGCGGATGTTGTTGTGGCAGTTACTGTGTCGTTAGTGGAGTTGCTGGTGATGGAGGAGGGAAGAAGGAAGAAGTTACTTATGGTTCATGATTCAGTGTTCACGGTTAATGGTTTGTGGTGGTGATAGAAACTTTAGGGAGAGTGAGGGGTGGCGGCGAGAACGACACTGAAATGCATAGAGGATGAAAAGGAATTATGGATTTACGGGATTTCGTTATGTCCAATGTTGGGTTGATAGGTTAATAGGGAATGTGAGGTTGTTTTTATTGCACACGCACAATAAAATTTGTATAAAATTCATTTTTGTTGTGTATGGACAATATTTTTCTATTACATTTGCACGTTGAAACATCAATGCTATGGAAGTATTAACAAGAAGGTATTATGCTGATATTGTGGATTCTTGGATAGGAAAAGGCAATATCATTGCCATAGTCGGGGCTCGTCGCGTGGGCAAAAGTTATGTGGTGAAGGATTTCATCCAGCGTCATAAAGACGACCCAGATGCCAACATCATCTACATCGACAAGGAGAAAAAGGCATTTAATGAGATCCGAACCAAAGACGACCTCGACGTTTGGATAGAGAATCGTTTCATCCAAGACAAGCACAACTATATCCTCATCGACGAAGTACAGGAGATTGAACATTTTGAAGAAAGTCTCTGCAACTGGTACACCGAGGAGAACACCGACGTCATTATCACCGGCAGCAATTCCAAGATGCTCTCTGGCGAGCTGGCCACCCTTATTTCCGGCCGTCATGTGGAGGTGCGCATCCACCCCCTCACCTACACGGAGTTTCTGGAATTCCATAACCTCGCGGACAGCGACGAGAGCCTGATGACCTATTTGAACTACGGAGGACTACCTGGGCTGAGGAAAGTGGGGCTCGACAGCGACGAGCAGGTGTGGGCATACCTCACCAGCGTATTCAACACCATCATGCTCAAGGACATCATCGAGAGGCACGATATACGCAACATCCCGTTCCTGAACAACCTCATCGCCTTCTACGCCGACACCACAGGCAAACTCACTTCGGCCAACAGTATCTCGAAATACATGAAATCGCAGAAGGAGGATGTTTCGTCGAATCTTATACTCCTCTATCGAGGGTTCTACTCCGAAGCCTTCATGATGGATATAGTGCCTCGCTATGACATAAACGGAAAGAAGATTTTCCAGTCGAACGAGAAAATCTACTGGGACGACCTGGGGCTACGCAACCTCAAGGCAGCAGGAAGTATGGATTCTTACATAGAGAAGGTGATAGAGAACGCCATCTACAAGCATCTTTGCTATCTGGGATACGACGTGAAGGTGGGTGTACTGAATGCCGGCGAAGTGGATTTCGTCTGTACAAAACCAGGCAAAACCATTTATGTGCAAGCAAGCTATATCATTGCTGAGGAATCAACCCGTAAGCGCGAGTTCGGTCCGCTGGAGAAGATTCGCGACAACCACCCGAAGTATGTCATCAGCGCCACTCCACTTTTGACACAGCGCGACGAGAACGGTATCACACACTTGTCATTGAGGAAATTCCTAAGAGAAGGGATTTGATTTTTTTATTCACCTGATTTAATCGATTCAGTGTTGTTCATGAATGCTGAAGTAGTTCATTGCTCTCGATATGGTACAATTGCCTCCTGCGGAGTCATTGCTCTTGCTCTTCTCGACAATTCGGTTACAATGCCACTACATTGCGCCCTCAAAACAGTTTAAAATCCCTCAACCATAGACAATAATAGACAATATTCTTATTCATCAACAAAATCAAAACAGTTTATTAGGATGGCGTGTCTCCGACACGCTGGCGTGTTTGGTGTTATTATGCGCCGCGACTTGGGCTTCGTTCGGGGTAAGTGGGATGGCGTGGGGGCTTGGTTTTCATGAAAATTCTTGCTGTTTTGTAAATTGTTATTAATTCTGCCCGTTGCAAAGGGCATAAAGTAGGTAATAGTGCCCTGCGAAAGGGGCATTGTTTAAATAATCTGTTATTCAATATTGTGGCTATACGTGGAGTATCGCAAATCGAATGGGGACTTTCGTGTGGATGGCAAATATGTTTTCGAGGTTGGAGGCGAGAACAAGGATTTCACGCAGATAGCCGACATTCCGAACTCTTATATATGACGACTTGGAATCTTTCATCGGCAAAAAACTACCGATATGGACGGTTGGGTTCTGATATTAAAACATAGATGATAACACGTGGAATATAAGACGAAGACAAAGATTCTAAATACCTGACTTGCCGCATTTGCAATCCGCCACATCCTTTTTGTATAAACCTCTTTTTTTTGCCACCCTTGCCAACTACAAACGACATCGTGAAAAGAAACTGTCGTTAAGAGTTTATAATTGGGGATATTTTTGTTTTTGGGCTATTGCTGGTTGATTACGTGCTTTGCTTTGTTTTACAGTGTCTTACGTCTAATGCTACCCTCTGCTAAAAACTTTTTTGGGCTCAGGGTTGCTTTAATGTCGGAAAATGAGTAAGTTTGCAAATCTACCAAGTAATGTTGTTTTATTGTAAACAGTTTATAATTAATTATTTATTAATCCACAAATAAAAGGAGTAAAACATGACAAAAGTAAAATCATTGGCCGACCTCAAAGCCATGAGGGAGAAGCTCCAGTCAAACCTCGACCTGCGCGAGAAGGCTGAGAACCCCGACGCTCTGGTCCAGATTAAAGTCGCCATGGCTACCTGCGGTATAGCTGCTGGTGCAAAACAGGTGATGGAACACATGATGCAGAAAGCCGAGGAACTTCACATCCCGGCTGTCTTCACCCAAACTGGGTGCATGGGCTACTGCCACGCCGAACCCACGCTCGAAGTGCGCGTCCCTGGCAAGGACCCCATCGTCTTCGGACACGTTGACAACAACCGTGCCGACGAAATCCTCACCAAGTATGTCCAGAACGGTGAGCTTGTCGAGGGCATCATACCCGTCAACTATGAAACAATTGATAAATAAATAGCGATGAGTGAACGGTGATGAGTGAATAGAGGGCAGTAGCCATCACTTTTTGTCTAATCACCAGTCACTAATCACTAATCACCCAAAAGAAAGAAATATGGCAAAATACAAAATGCATATCCTGATCTGCGGCGGCACGGGATGCAAATCCTCTAACAGCCTGCAGATTATCGACAACTTCCACAAGGTTCTGGCCGAGAAAAACCTCGCCGACGACGTGCAGGTAATCAAAACCGGTTGCTTCGGCTTCTGCGAGAAGGGCCCTATCGTCAAGATCATGCCCGACAACACCTTCTATACACAGGTGAAACCCGAAGATGTCGAGCGCATCGTTAATGAACACATCATCAAAGGGCGCAAGGTTCCCGAGTTGCTCTACACCAACCCGGAAAACAAAGAGCACGTGAGCGACTCCAAGCACATGGACTTCTACCGCAAGCAGATCCGCATTGCGCTGCGCAACTGCGGCTTTGTGGATCCAGAGAACATAGACGAGTGCATAGCTCGCGGTGGCTACGAGGCCTTGGCCAAGTGCCTCACGGAGATGACTCCCGAGCAGGTTATCGATGTGATAACCAAGTCGGGCCTTCGCGGTCGTGGCGGTGCCGGTTTTCCCACTGGCGTGAAGTGGGGTCTCTGCGCCAAAAACAAAGCCGACCAGAAATATATCATCTGTAATGCCGACGAGGGTGACCCGGGAGCTTTCATGGACCGCTCTATCCTTGAGGGTGACCCCAACTGCATAGTCGAGGCTATGGCTATCGGCGGCTATGCCATCGGCGCCACCAAGGGTCTTATCTATATCCGCGCTGAATACCCGCTCGCCATCGAGCGTCTGAAGATTGCTATCCGCCAGGCCCGCGAGTACGGACTCCTCGGCGAGGATATCCTCGGCAGCGGTTTCAACTTCGACATCGAGCTCCGCTACGGTGCCGGTGCTTTCGTCTGCGGCGAGGAAACGGCTCTTATCCACTCGATGGAAGGTATGCGCGGCGAACCCACCCTGAAACCCCCGTTCCCGGCTGTGAAGGGTTACATGGGTATGCCCTCGAACGTCAACAATGTCGAGACTTTCGCCAACATCCCCATTATCATCACCAAGGGTGCCGACTGGTTCCGCACCATCGGCACGGAGAAATCTCCCGGAACCAAGGTGTTCGCTCTGGCTGGTCAGATCAACAATGTGGGTCTTATCGAGGTTCCTATGGGTATCACTCTGCGTGAGATTATTTACGAAATCGGTGGCGGTATCAAGGACGGCAAACAGTTTAAGGCCGTTCAGACTGGTGGCCCTTCGGGTGGTTGCTTGACTGCCAAGCACCTCGACACCGAAATTGACTACGACAGCCTTGTGGCAGCCGGTTCGATGATGGGTTCGGGCGGTATGGTTGTCATGGACGAGACCAGCTGTATGCCCGCAATAGCCAAGTTCTACCTCGAATTCACCTGCGAGGAGAGCTGTGGCAAGTGTACTCCCTGCCGTGTTGGTAACAAGCGTCTCTGCGAACTGCTCGAGAAGATTACCGACGGTCGCGGCACGATGGATGACCTGCAGGCTCTGCGCAATTTGGCGGCTGTCATCAAGGACAGCGCTCTATGCGGACTTGGTCAGACCTCGCCGAACCCGGTGCTTTCCACACTCGACAATTTCTGGGACGAGTATGTTGAGCATGTCGTTGACAAGAAATGCCGCGCGGGCGTCTGCAAGAAACTTATGCAGTATGTCATCGATCCCGAGAAGTGCATAGGCTGCGGCAAATGCGCCAAGGGTTGCCCGGTTGAGGCTATTTCGCGCACCGACTATACGGCTCCTGGCCACAAACTGGCTTCGATGGCCATTGACAGCTCGAAGTGCATCAAGTGCGGTGCCTGTATCAACAACTGCAAATTCGGTGCCATCTCAATCAAATAAAATAATAGTATTCCCTAGGCTTCCCTAGAAAAACTAGAAAAGATACAAAGAAATGATAAACGTAACGATAGATCATAAAGCGATACAGGTACCCGAGGGCACCACTATCCTGAAAGCTGCCCGTATGGCCGGTATCGACATCCCGACGCTCTGCTATTTTGAGCTCGAAGGTATGAAATTCGAAAACAAACCCGGCGGATGCCGCGTCTGCATGGTTGAAGTTGTGAAGGACTTTAACGGCAAACCGCGCCGCAATCTGGCTCCCGCCTGTGCCACCGACTGCGTGGAAGGCATGGAGGTGCTGACCGCCTCGCCGCGTGCACTGAACGCCCGCAAAACCGTTGTGGAACTTATTCTCAGCGACCACCCGAACGACTGTCTCCAGTGCGAAAAGAGCGGCGACTGCGAACTGCAGGCTCTCGCCGCCCGTATGGGTATTCGCGAAATCCCGTTCAAAGGTGCCCAGACATCTTATAAGAAAGACAGTACCCTCAGCGTCTACCGCGACATGGACAAATGTGTCTATTGCCGCCGCTGCGAGGAGATGTGCAACAAGTTCCAGAGCGTTGGAGCGCTCAGCGGAGTGAACCGCGGTTTCCCGTCGGTGGTTGCTCCCGCTTTCGAGCAGAAACTGGGCGACAGCTCCTGCGTCAACTGCGGCCAGTGTGTCCAGGTTTGCCCTGTCGGTGCACTCACTCTTGTCGACAACATCAACGATGTGAGAAAAGCTCTTGCTGACCCGACCAAGAAGGTGATAGTGCAGACCGCTCCGGCCGTGCGCGTGGCTCTCGGCGAAGAGTTTGGCATGGAACCCGGCTCGATTGTAACGGGAAAGATGGCTGCCGCTCTGCGTCGTCTTGGCTTCGACTATGTGTTCGACACCGATTGGAGTGCCGACCTCACCATCATGGAAGAGGGCACTGAGCTGCTCAACCGCGTAAAGGCTTTCCTTGCCGGCGACAAGAACGTTAAGCTGCCTCAATTCACGAGCTGCTGCCCTGGCTGGGTGACTTTCTACGAAAAGAACTTCCCCGACCTGCTCGACTATCCGTCGACAGCCAAGTCGCCGCAGCAGATGTTCGGTGCTGCCACCAAAAACTACTTTGCCCAGAAGATTGGCGTGAAACGCGAGGATATCGTATGCGTCTCTATTATGCCCTGTCTGGCCAAGAAGAGCGAGGTGGCACGCGACGAGTTCAAGGTCAATGGCGATCCCGACGTGAACTTCTCGCTCTCCACCCGCGAGCTGGCTCACATGCTGAAGCAGAGCAATATCGACCTCAATGCACTGCCTGAAGAGGACTTCGACAGTCCGCTCGGCCAGTCGACCGGTGCCGCCGTCATCTTCGGCGCTACGGGCGGCGTGATGGAGGCTGCACTGCGTACGGCCTACGAGGTGCACACCGGCAAGAGCCTTCCGAAGATTGACTTCGAGGAGTGCCGCGGCATCTTCGGCGAGAGCATCCGCGAAGCCACCGTCGATTTTGCAGGCCTGCCTGTGAAGGTGGCTATCTGCTACGGTCTGGGCAATGCGCGCAAGCTTATGGAAGAGGTGCGCGCCGGAAACCCCAACGGCTACCACTTCATCGAGGTGATGGCCTGCCCGGGAGGTTGCATCGGCGGTGCTGGCCAGCCCTACCACCACGGCAAGAGCGACATCATCAAGAAACGTATGGACGCCATCTACCGCGAGGACGCTGGCAAGCCCATCCGCAAGAGCCACGAAAACCCCGACATCATCGCCATCTACAAGGAGTACTACGGTGAACCCTGCGGCCACCTGAGCCACGAACAGCTTCACACCCACTACTTCGACAAAAGCGACAAAGTCGAGACAACGAAATAAGTATTGACCATAGGACCTGTAAGACCTATAGGGCTTGTAGGTCCTATCAAAAAGAAAATAATAATATTATGGCTAACATAAAAATTTCCGAAGAGAAAATAAACGTCATAAAAGACATCTGCAAGAGCTTTGGTAACAAGTCGGGCGAGGTCATCAACGTGCTGCACCAGGTGCAGGGCAAGTTTGGTTATCTGCCCGCCGAAGTGCAGGAAGTAATAGCCCACGAGCTGTCGATGCCGGTGGCCAAGGTCTATGGTATCGTGTCGTTCTACAGCTTCTTCACCATGGAGCCCAAAGGCGAACATCCCATCGACATCTGCCTTGGCACGGCCTGCTATGTGCGTGGCGCCGAGAAAGTTCTCGATGCATTCAGCCGCGAGCTTGGCATACCGGTGGGCAAGTGCACCCCCGACGGCAAGTTCTCGCTTAACACACTCCGTTGCGTCGGTGCCTGCGGTCTGGCTCCTGTCGCCATGATTGGCGAGAAGGTCTTTGGCCGTCTCACACCAGATCAGGTGCCCGGCATTCTCGCCCAGTACAAGTAATCCGCTTGTTGGCATAAACCTCAAAGAGGGCGTCCCCACGCAGGGCGCCCTTCTTGTATCTCTACGTTTTTCTGGCAAATCAATAACAAAACACTTGTAAAATGAAAGAGACACTTATGCTCACTTTTTTTGCAGCTCTTTTGTCGGGCTGCGGTGGGGGAACTGACAAAGAGTGCGTCAAAACCGTTGGCGTAGACGAATTTGCAAACATTGCGACACAGAGTGGTGTTCGCACTCTCGACGTTCGCACACCGCAAGAGTATGCCGAGGGTCACATAGCGGGTGCGGAGAATATCGACGTGAAGGATACTGGCTTTGCGGAGCGCATTAGCGGCATCAATGGTACCGTGGCTGTCTATTGCCGTGGTGGAAAACGAAGCCTCACGGCTGCAAGACTGCTGGCCGCTAACGGCTGCACCGTTTACAATCTTAACGGCGGTATCATGGCCTGGAAGAAAGCCAGACGCCCTACCACAACCGTCGAGACCGACGTTTTTGAGACCCGCAACGGCAAGCTGGTGAAATTACATGCATTGAAGCACTCAAGCATCCGTATCGAGTATGACGGTCGTGAGATTTTGGTCGACCCTTGCGCCAAGTTGCCCAACTGCACGGTGGACTACGCCTCATTGCCCAAGGCCGACATAATCCTTGTCACCCACGAGCATTTCGACCACTTCGATTCGGCCACCGTAAGCCTGCTCGCAACAACTAAAACCCGTTTGCTGATGAACCGTCGCTGCGTGGACTTGTATGGCTCTGGCACTGCATTGGCCAATGGCGACAAAATTCGCCTGGCCGACGATATATCGGTCGAGGCGGTACCTGCCTACAACACATCCGCCGACCGTTTGCAGTTTCACCCCCAAGGACGCGACAACGGCTATGTTCTCACTCTCGACGGACTGCGCATCTATATCGCCGGCGATACGGAGGAGATACCTGAAATGGCCAATCTGGGCCATATCGACATCGCTTTCCTTCCATGCAACCTGCCTTTCACTATGACAACGGCTCAGCTTGTAGCTGTTGCCGGAAAACTCAAACCGACGGTTCTTTTCCCTTACCACTACAGCGAAACCGACTTGACCGGTGTGGCCGAACAGTTGCCTGGCATCGATGTGCGTGTCAGGCACTACGAATAAGTGCTACAACGTGCAACAACAGGGTGATGTCTTAATGGCGTTACTATTGCTCACACTGAAAAAAAGAGAGACCACGAGTGTCTCTCTTTTTTTATGGATGTGTATGGAAACGAATGTTCGATTGTCAATCGGGGCACAGGTCTATATATCCGTCCTGTTTGTGGATTGTGCCGTTTTGTCCGAGATAGGTGTTCGACATGTCGGATTCGGACAGCGAATGGAATGTTGGCATAACATCGCCGACTAGTTCTTCGGTGGAGAAATTGGCCACAATCTCGGCACCGTTCGGATGGTTCCGCAACAGTTCGTGCATGCGTTTGATTCTCTCTTCGGCTGTGCTTTTCAGCCCTTGACTAATGTCCGGGATTATTGTTTCGGCCGGTGTGCTCACGGTTTCGTTTTCGACTGCCGGCTGACTGGCAGGGTGGGGGAGTTCTTCTTTCTCGTATGTGGGCATAGTGTTGTCGGACGAGATAAGGTGCATCTCGTCGTTGTTCGAAATCACGTTCACTGCGGGCTGTTCTTTTCTGATAAGTTGCATCCCGTCGTCGCCCCGAGGTGTCGTTGCCCAGGCCGGTATCTCAATCGTGCCAGGCACTCTCTCGCCATGGCGGTCGAGGGTGTCTCTGCGCGATGAGGCCTGCTCGTCGTCCAGTTTGTGTAAAGTCGGTTTATCGTTGTTTTGTGATACTGGCTCTTCAGGTTTGGCTGGTTTCTGCTCTGTTTCGCCTTGACGTCTGCGCTCTTCGATGTTTTTCTTTGCCTCGAAACCGGTGGCGATAAGGGTGATTTTGATTTCGTCGTCGAGTGAGTCGTCGGCACCTTCACCCCAGATGACATTGGTTTCGTCCGATCCGGTCAGGCTGGTCACATAGTCGGTTATCTCGGTCAACTCGTCGGTCGAAATAACGTTTTTCTCCGAAAACGAGATGTAGAGAAGGATGTCCTTGGCTCCTGATATATCGTTATCGTTGAGCAGTTCGGATGTGGTGGCCATCACGATAGCGTCTTTCGCGCGGTTTTCGCCTTTGCCAATACCGACACCCATCAATGCTGTGCCGCTGCCTGCCATAACGCTGTTCACGTCCTCAAAGTCGATGTTGATGTACGAGTCCACGGTGATTATCTCCGATATGCCTTTTGCCGCAGTGAGCAGCACGTCGTCGGCACATGCGTAGGCGGCGGGAAGGGGCATTGATTTTTTCAGAAGTTTGTCGTTGTTTATCACCAGCACGGAGTCGACGCTTTCGCGCAGTTTCTGCAATCCTTCGAGCGCCTGTTTCTGGCGTTTGCGCCCTTCGAACGAGAATGGCATTGTGACGATTGCCACGACAAGTACGTTTTTCGTATAGCCGTCCTCGATGTTAATCGATTTGGCAATCTTTGCAATGACGGGTGCAGCGCCGGTTCCGGTGCCGCCACCCATGCCTGCTGCTATGAATAGCATCTTTGTGTTGTCCGAGATGGCATCTTTTATTTCGTCGCTCTTGGCTTCGGCTGCGTCTTCAGCAACTTTGGGGTTGTTTCCGGCTCCCATGCCGTTGCCCAGTTTTATTTTGTTGGGCACGGGGCTGGTGTTAAGCGCCTTCTGGTCGGTGTTGCACACAATAAAGTCAACGCCTGTTATCCCCTGCCTGAACATGTGGTTCACGGCGTTGTTGCCGCCGCCTCCCACACCAATGACCTTGATGTACGATGACTGGTTTTTGGGACTGTCGAAGATCAGATTGTCCTCTTGCTGATAGGTATCCATATAAATTAAATTTTTTTTATATCGTTGATTGTGAGTATTATAAGCTATAATCGGAAATTGTTTAGCGATGTAAAATTACTAATTGTCAAATTGTTATGGTATTGTGTTGATTATTAGTTATCAACAATGTAAAGTTGAAGAACTGTCATTTGATGTCGTCGTCGCCAAGGAATGTCTTCTCGAGCCAGGTCATCACTTTGTCGATCATTTTTGGCGATTTGGGGTCTTTTTTGTCATATTTGTCTGTGTTTGCAGTATCGGTTGTGGTCTCGTCTTTGGTTGGTGCCTCTAGCTTTTCGCTATCGGACCCGTCGGGTGTTTTTACGGATGTCGTTCGTTTGGTGTTGTTCATAGCTGAATTTGGCATCTCGTCGAGTATGTCGATAACCGATTTTTCTTTCTTTGGGACAGCCTCGGTCTGTGCTGGTTCTGCCGGTATTGTGGTTGCATCAGACGGCTTTTCTTCGGTAGTGGCTTGCTGCTCTTTTTCTTTTTTGGCATGCATAGCTTCTTCTTTTTCGATGCCGAAAAGCACAAGGCCAATGCCGGTGGCATATTTGGGGTGCGCCAGCTCCTTGTCCGAGTCGGCCAGCAAGTGCCAGTTGGGCAGTCCGATGCGTGTATACATGCCCGTAAGCAGTGATGCAAACTCTTTGATGTATTTCATGCTTGCGCCGCCACCAGTGAGTACCAGTCCAGCCAGAAGTTTCTTGCCGCTCTTGTTGTTGTAGCCCGACGACGTGATTTCGTAGTCTACCTGTTCGATGATGGTCTGTACGCGAGCTTTTATGATGTTGGCCAGCATCTTGAGGCTTATCTCCTTTGGCGGTTGGTCGTGTATGCCAGGTATCGACACGGCGTCTCCCTCCCGTTCGTTGGCAGGCAGGCATGAGCCGTACTTCACCTTTAGGCTTTCAGCCTGGTCGGGCAGGATGCTGCACCCTCGTTTGATGTCGCCTGTTATCGCCTGTCCAGCAAGCGGTATGACCGATGTGTGCCGTATAATCCCTTCATAGAATATGGCTATGTCGGTTGTTCCGCCGCCGATGTCGACCAGCGCCACGCCAGCCTCTTTGTCGCGGTCGTCGAGTACCGCATAGGACGACGCTATTGGTTCCAGAACAAGCGATTTCACCTTGTAGCCCGCCGCGCGCACACTGTCGCGGATGTTAAGTATGTTCTGAGTGTTTCCCGTAACAATATGGAAGTCGGCCTTCAGCTGTTTTCCTGGCGTTCCGACTGGTGGAATCTCGTTGGGCAGTATTACGTTGTTCACGTAGTAGTTTTGCGGGAAAATGTGGATTATTTCATCGCCGGGGCCGAGCATCACGCGGTGCTGCTCTTCCATAAGCCGCTCAACATCCTCTTCGGTGATGATATTGTGGTCTTCAGGAATCATTATGAGGCCTTGGCTTGGTATGCTCTTTATGTGCTGGCCTGCTATCCCCACATACACCTCATTCACTTTCACGTTTGCCTGAAGCGAGGCTGCCTCTACTGCTTTCTTCACGCTTTCGGCTGTGAGGCTTATGCTTCTTACCACTCCATGCTCCACCCCAATCGACTTGGTGCAGGAGTAGCCCAGTATCTTCACTTTTCCGTCCTCCGCCTTTTGTCCGATGAGGCATGCGATTTTCGTTGTGCCGATATCCAGACCGGCGATGAATTCGTTTTCCATAACAATTATTTTAGTGATTTCTGATTAATTTTTTCTTGTTTTTCTCTTGCATTTGGGTTGGCGAGCTGCTTGCCGGCATTTCGCTTTGTGAGTGTTTTCAAATCACCTCGACTTGGCCGGGGTTTTGCGTTTGGTGCAGACTATCTGTTCTTTGTATTTTATGTTCACACGGCTGTACGAGTCGTATCCTGCGTGTGGCAATCCTTTGGCGTAGAATCTTTTCAGCCGAGAGAACTTCTCGTCGAGGTCTGCCGTATCGCCAACGACAATATCGTGGTTGCCGAATTTTGGCTGCAACACAAGGTCTCCGCTGGACTCCACAAATATCTGGTCAAAAATGCGCCAGTAGCCGTCGGCGCTCTCGTCAAGGAATAACGCCAGTTTCCAGATGTTGACCAGCGGATGACTCCAGAGCAACGTATCCTCCTGCATGGCCGATATGTCGAGGCTGTCCGGCTCGTTTGGTAATGGACCGAGAAAGTCACCGCTGGCCACGATTACATCCGCATTGCCGTTTTTTCGTGTTTGGAAACAGCGTCCATATCGATCGACGAAAAAGCTGTATCCGTTGCAATAAACGCGTACTATAGGGCGGCGCGTAACGGTGTTGGCTATAACGCGTCCGCCCACACTGATTCCAACCTGTGCAGATTCGATATACGGATTAGCTCGCAGAAAACGTTCCATCCCCCTCGTGTCCACATCCTTTACGCGGCTTGATGTGAGACCGGGATATTCGTCGAGGAGCATCTGTTCTATTTCTGACGGGGAGAGAAGGGGTTTCACGTCGCTGGCATCTCTCTTTTGCGGATTGGATGAACTCACATGGACCGACAATCCTCCCACGACCGACTCGTTGCGTGCAACGGCGGCCGCAATAGCGACTGCTGCAATCGCTACAATCGAAATAATGATGAGGATAATCTTTCTTCTGTGTTTATTCATTTTAGTTCTCGTCGGTCAGTATTCTCTCTATTTTCGGCACCAAACGGTCTATATCGCCAGCTCCAAGTGTCACAAGTACCTCTGGATACAGCGCGGGTATGAGGTCGTCGAGCTGCTCTTTTGTAACAAGATATTTCGACATTGTTTCCATTTTGCGCAGAATCGTACCGGATGTTACGCCTGGTATCGGTTTTTCGCGGGCTGGATAGATTGGCAACAGTACAGTTTCGTCTAACGTCGACAGTACCTTGGCAAACTGGTCAGACAAATCGGCCGTACGGCTGTACAGGTGCGGCTGGAATATCCCCACTATGCGTTTCCGTGGATAGAGAAACCTTATGCTTTCTATCGTGGCGGCTATCTCTTCGGGATGGTGTGCATAGTCGTCTATATAAACCACATCTTTTGTCGCAACCCTGAAATCGAAGCGTCGCTCCACGCCCTCGTAGCTTTTCAATCCGTCGCGAAGCTCATACTCGCTCAACCCGCATTCCAGCGCCACAGCCGCTGCTGCCACTGAGTTCTCCACGTTGTATAGGGCCGTGTGGCACAGTTCGATATCGTAGATAACACCTTTCGGTGTCCGCAGGTCATAATAGATATTGCCGCGGCTGGTTCGTACGTTCCACGCATAATAGTCTGCCTCTATGCCGTGTACCGTATATGATATGCAAGGTGTGTCTGGCTGTTTGTGCTCGTGTTTGTGCCCGCAGTGATTCTCTTCTGCGTGACAGTGTCCGTCTGGTTCGTCAAACAGGTTCACTCCCTGCTTCAGAATCAGCTTTCCTTCCTTGTCAGTCTGGTTTGCAAATTGCCTGAATGCCGACCGCAGGTGTTCGATGTCGCCGTAGATGTCGAGATGATCCGGATCGACCGAAGTGATTACCGAAATGTGTGGGTGCAACTGTAGGAACGAACGGTCGTATTCATCGGCTTCCACAACCACCAGATCGCTATTGCTGTCGGTCACTTCGTTGCTCTTGAAGTTCTTCGAAATTCCGCCGAGAAATGCACTGCAACCCAGTGTACTCTTAGATAGAAGGTGGGCTATCATCGTGCTGGTCGACGTCTTCCCGTGAGTGCCGGCCACGGCTATGCATCGTTTGCCCTTTGTGAGCTCGCTCAGCATTTCGGCTCTTTTCTTCATAGGCTTACCGCTTGCCTCTGCCCATTGCAACACGTGCGTTTCTTTCGGGACAGCGGGCGTGTACACATACATATCCGTATCTGGTGGAATCAACTCCGGTCGGTCCTCGTAGATCACGGTCATGCCTTCTTTTTCAAGTTCAGCCGTGAGTCGGCTCGGTGTCAGGTCGTACCCCGATACATGGTTTCCCTGCCGATGCAGGTGTCGAGCTATTGCGCTCATACCTATGCCGCCTATGCCAATGAAAAAATAGTTCATCCTTTTCTCTCCACCAGTTTTGCCATTTCGTCAACAATGAGGTCGGCTGAGTGCCGTACACCGAGCGCTTTGATGTTGTCGCTCATCGTTGATCGCTTCTCTTCGTTGTTCATTATATTGTCGAGTATGCCGATGCCTTTTGCGGCACAATCTTTGTCTGCGACCATTTCGGCGGCGCCTTTGCATACGAGTGCCATTGCGTTTTTGGTCTGGTGGTCTTCGGCCACATTAGGCGACGGGATGAGTATTACAGGCTTGCCCACAAGACAGAGCTCTGAAATTGCAATGGCTCCAGCCCGCGATATTACAGCGTCGGCAGCCGCGTATGCGCTGTCCATTCTGCTGATGAACTCATTCACTTTCACCCATTCTCCCAGTTGCTTCTCCTCCACCGCTTTCAGTGCCTCGCGATACATCCATTTACCCGTCTGCCATATAAGTTGAGTCTGCGTTGCCTTGAAGTAGTCCAGATTCTTTATTATCATCTCGTTTATGCTGCGCGCCCCAAGGCTGCCGCCCACCGAAAGGACTACCCGCTTTGTTGGCGTTAGGCCGAACTGTGTGCAACCTTCCTCACGTGTCACTGACAAGTCTTCGATCTCTTTCCTCACAGGATTGCCTGTAAACACGATGCGTTCTTTCGGGAAGAAACGCTCCATATTGTCGTAGGCCACGCATATCTTGGCTGCACTTCGGGCAAGCGTCTTGTTGGTCAGCCCGGCATACGAGTTTTGCTCTTGGATAAGGGTTGTGTAGCCCATCGATGCTGCGGTTTTCAGCGTAGGCTCGCTTGCAAAACCGCCAACGCCCACCACTATGTCGGGATTGAAGTCTCTGATAATTCCGCGCACCATCATCCGGCTTTTTATCACCTTGTATGGCAACATCGCGTTCTTGACAATGTTGGACATGGTAAGCTTGCGTTGCAAGCCGGCTATCGGAAGCCCCTTTATTTCGTAGCCGGCTGCAGGCACTTTCTCCATTTCCATGCGTCCTTCTGCTCCGACAAACAGTATTTCGGCGTCGCTCCATCTGCGCTTTGTCGCGTTGGCTATCGCAACTGCCGGGAATATGTGTCCGCCGCTCCCTCCGCCGCTTATTATTGCTTTCATGATTATTACTGTGTTTTATGTTTTTGATTCTTGTTTATTGCTCTGTGGCGACTGGCTCCTGCTCGGCCTTAGCCTTGCGTCGTCGCGCGTCCTGTGCAAAGGATTGCACTGCCCCAAGTCCGTAGCTCATTACTAAATATGCCGAACCGCCATAACTTATAAATGGAAGCGTTTGACCCGTCACGGGTATAACACCAACCGATACGCAGATGTGTACCAGCGCCTGCACATAGATGAGCGTTCCCATGCCTACGCAGATGAGTTTGCCGAATATTTTGTCGCACCGTCGGGCAATGACCAGACAGCGCAGAAACAGGAGTGAGTAGGCCACAAGGATAGCAAGCCCGAAGATGCTTCCGGTTTCCTCCACGATAACGGAATAGATGAAATCGTTATGCGACTGTGTCATCAGGCGACCGTGAATTGTGTTGCCGATACCGGCTCCGAACAGGCCTCCGCGTGCAACTGCCATGCGCGACAGGTTCTCCTGGCTATACTCGTCGGGGGCGGGATGAAGCCAGTTGTCGACACGGTTAATCCATGTTTGCGAGCGGAAAACATCCTCGCCTTTCGTTTTTAGCAATAGTATTACCATTGCAAATATGCCTGCGAGCAGCATGACAAAAAGCAGGAATTTGCCTAACTTCTTCTTGTTTACTCCAGCCACAAACATCATCACGACGCTGACCACAAAGATGATAATAGCACTCGAAAGGTTTTCGGGCAGTATAAGCCCGCACGTGATCAGGACTGGCACGAATACAAGTGGCACGAAATATTTCCCGTCCATTTTGTCGTTATATTGCGAAAGTATGGTAGCCAGGAGAAACAGTAGGCATATTTTGGCTATCTCCGACGGTTGGAAACTCCCTATTACGGGTATCCGTATCCACCTGTCGCCCACCACGAGCAAAACAACAGCGAGCAGCACAACCGACGCAATGTACGCCCCCCTCGACACTCGCGCATAAAACCTGTAGTTTATTTTCCCGCCGATCAAGACCAACACGTATCCGCCCGCGATAAATACAAGGTGGCGCAACGTCGCCGCAAGTGGGCTGCGGTGCAGAATCTGGTTCGCCGTAAAGCCAATCGATGTGTAAACGGCCAAAAACGACACAACCGACAGGAAAATATATATTATCCATATCATTCGGTCTCCCGTCAGTATGTTTCTGGCCTTACGCATCTTTTTTTGTGTTAATGGACTAAGGTCTTGAACTGCTTGTTTATAGTTCGCAGACTTCGCGTCTGAATGCCGCTCCGTCCGTTTGCGCGTTACACCCGTCTTCCGTGGCTGGCGAGTAAATCACTGTGGCAGTCTCGATATTGCTGTAGAGCGCACGGTTGACGGCATATTCCATCGACGGGCAGTCGACAATCGCCGGCACCAGACCGTCGAATGCCTCGTGCAGCGCCGTGCTGTCATCGCCGACACACAATATCATTTTGACCTTCTGTCCCACTATCGGTTTAAGTTTGCTGTAGTCGGTATTCGCTGAACCGCCGTTGGCTATCCATATCACTGCTCCTTCGGTCAGTTCAAGGGCATACCAGGTCGCGTTTACATTGCGCGACGCGGCATCATCGATAAAGCATTTGTCCTGAATGCGCGCCACAAACTCCATCTTGTGGGGTATGTCTTCAAGGTGTCTGAAACAGTCGCGCAGTCCCTGATTGCGCATCTTGACAAGTTGTGCACGGTCCACAGAGGCTAACGAGGTGTGGTTGCGTGCGGTTATTTCGCGTGTTATGGTCTCTATTCCCATTTTAGGTGTTGTTTTGTATGGATTATAATTTTTTTCGGGGTATTGTTATCTCACTTTCAACGTCACAATGCTCACGATTGCAAGCAGCACGGCGATGATGATAAACCGTTGCACCACTTTCTCTTCGGCCTGTCCTTTCTTCTGGAAATGATGGTGTAGCGGAGTCATCATGTAGGGCCGTTTTTCGGGGGGTACAATTTCGTTCGGCTTCAGCCGGTGACGTTTGCGGTATATTTTACAGAATGTTGTTTGGTGGATGACCGAAAAATCCTCAACCAGATAAATGCCGCACAGCAGCGGCAGCAGCAGTTCCTTGTGGATTAGCAGCGCAAACACTGCTATAATGCCGCCAATGGTCAGCGAACCCGTGTCGCCCATGAATATTTGTGCCGGATGGCTGTTGAACCACAGAAAACCAAGCAATGCTCCGACAAACGATGCGATGAACATCGTCAGTTCTCCTATGTTCGGCAGGTAGGCGATGTTCAGGTAGTTTGCCATCACGATGTTGCCCGAAAGCCATGCGAGGATTGCAAGCGCTCCACCGACTGTGGCACCCACGCCGCTCGCCAGTCCGTCTATCCCGTCGGTCAGGTTCGCCGCGTTCGACACGGCTGTCACCACCAGTATTGATACGACAACATATACAAGCCATACCCAATCTTTCGCCCACTCGCCCATCCAGTTCACAAGCCATATATAGTCGAACTCATTGTTTTTCACAAACGGTATGGTGGTCTTGGTGGTCGATATCTCGGGGTGGAACACTATTAGAAGCCCTACGACCAGACCTACCGCCACTTGCCCTATCACTTTGTAGCGTCCGGCCAACCCTTTTTTGCTCACGCGTTTCTTCATATAGTCGTCCAAAAATCCTATCAGTCCAAGCCATAGCGTTGTTCCGAGCATTATCAGAATATACACATTGTCAAGTTTTGTGAAAAGCAGTGTGGGAATCACTATGGCCGTTATTATCAGCAAGCCTCCCATGGTAGGGGTTTTCGATTTTGTTTCGGCTCCTTCCAGTCCAAGCTCTGTGCGCACCACGTCGTTCATGTGCAGCTTGTTGCCTATCCATCTGATGAACGGTTTCCCGCACAGCAGCATGATCAGCATTGAAGAAACGAAACAGCAAGCCGCCCGGAACGATATGTATTGAAACAAACCGGCTCCGGGAAAGTCAAAGGCTCTGTCTAACCAATCGAATAGGTAGTATAGCATTTTTCTTGTCTGTGTTGTAGTGATTTAATGTGTTATGTTCAGTCTTGTTGCGCCAGTTCTTTGTGCAGCTCCTCCTTGTCGTCGAAGTGGTTTCGGACACCGTTAATCTCCTGATACTTCTCGTGGCCTTTTCCGGCTACGAGTATTATGTCACCCTTTTGGGCCATCATGCAGGCGGTTTTTATGGCCTGACGCCGATCGGTTATGCGCACTGCCTGCCGTTGCTCTTTTTCGTTCAGTCCGGCAAACATGTCGTCGAGTATATCTTCGGGTTTCTCTGTGCGCGGATTGTCAGATGTCAGTATCAGTAGGTCGCTTTTGCGGACACCTATTTGTGCCATCTCCGGTCGCTTGCTCCGGTCGCGATCGCCGCCGCATCCCACTACTGTGATTAGCCGTTGGCGACGGTCTCGGATGGCGTTGATGGTGTCAATCACGTTTTCCAGCGCGTCCGGTGTGTGAGCGTAGTCCACTATTCCTACAATGCCGTTTCCGCTTACATACTCGAAACGGCCCTCTGCTGCATCAAGTGTGCTGAGCAGCCGCAGTGCTTCGTTTTTCTCGATGCCGCACAACACTGCCACTCCGAAAATCGCTGTGAGGTTGTAGGCGTTGAAACGCCCTACGAGCTTTACCCATACCTCTTGCCCGTTCATTTCGAGATGAAGCCCTTGGAAGGTGTTTTCGATTATCTTGCATCTGAAGTCGGCATCGCCCTGCAGACTGTAGGTACTCACACAGGCCGCCGTGTTCTGTACCATCACCATTCCGTTGCGGTCGTCCTTGTTCACCAGCGCGAAAGCTTTCTTGGGCAACATGTCGAAAAACCCTTTTTTCGCTTCGATATAGGCTTTCATCGTTTTGTGGAAGTCAAGGTGGTCGTGGGTTATGTTGCTGAATACTCCGCCGTGGAATTTGAGCCCCGCTATCCTGTGCTGCACCACCGAGTGCGAGCTGACCTCCATAAAGCAGTAGTCGCAACCAGCATCGACCATCTCGCGCAGCAGCCGGTTGAGCTCAAGTGCATCTGGTGTCGTGTGGCGTGTTGCTATCTCTTTCTCGTCAATCTTGTTTACGATTGTCGAAATGAGTCCGGTGTGGTGTCCTGCCATACGGAACATGCGATGCAGAAGCGTGACTGTTGTCGTTTTGCCGTTGGTACCGGTCACGCCTACCAGTTTTATGTTTGCCGTTGGATTGCCATAGTAGTTCGAGGCTATCGTGCCGAGTGCTATGCTGCTGTCTTTTACCTGTATGTAGGTGATGCCGTTGTCAGTATCGTCCGGTAACTCTTCGCACACAACGGCGACTGCACCGCTTGCGATGGCCTGTGCTATATAGGCGTGGCCGTCGGTGTGAACACCACGCTGGGCTACAAACATAGTGCCCGCCTCAACGCTTCGCGAGTCGAATGTGATTCGCCCAATCTCCTTGTCTGCCTTGAGGTTGTGTACTGTGCAGTCTATGCCGTCTATAATGTTTGAAAGTTTCATTTCTACATTTGTTTAAGTGTGAGGGTGACAGTTGTGCCTGGTTTGACAGGCGTGCCTCCGGCGATGTCCTGCTTCGTGACCCTGCCGTGACCGCTAAACTTGGCCTTCAGACGCTTCGATTCCAATGCCGCTATCGCTTCGCGTAGGGTCATGTCGCGACAGTCTGGAACAACCCCTTCCGCTGTGACTGCTGTGCGATTGTGGGCGCGTGTTGCCTGTAGAACCTTTGAGCCGTTTCGGCTGCCCACTTCGATTTTACCGTTCTCCAGTTCCTTGTCGAGCGCAACCACGCAGTCGGCTATCTGTTGGAACACGGGTGCGGCTGCTGTACGTCCGTAGGCCGACACACGTTTCACTACAACCAGGCAGGTGTAGCGTGGGTTCTCGGCCGGGAAATATCCTGCAAACGATGCATCCGACAACGGATCCTTTTTCGACTTCGTGGCCGTTCCGGTTTTGCCGGCTATGCCATAGCTGTTGTTTCGTATGTTGTTGCCGGTTCCGTTTTCCACTACATTTACAAGCAGGTCGTTCAGTATTTTGATGTTTTTCTTGCTGCATATTGACTCTCGCATAACTACAGGGCTAATCTCTTGCCGTTCGCCGTTGCGGATTATGGCGCGGCAAAACAGCGGTTTCATCATCTTTCCGCCATTCGCAAGCGCATTGTAGAATGTGATGAGCTGCATCGCCGAAATCGACTGCGCGTAGCCGTAGCAGAAGTTCAGAAAGTCGCGGGGCGATTTGTTCAAATCCACCACCTGAGCCGGATATTCGCCTGTTTTGAGGTCGAGATGCAGTATGTCGTAGGGGAATACCCGCTCGGCCAGCCTTTTCAGCTCGTTGCGCCGCTTCTCGTAGTTGAGCCATCCCAGTTCGCACATTCCCACGTTGCTCGATATCATTATAACCTCTTTCAATGTAAGGGTGTCTCGTATGGTCTTGCCGTCTTCCTTGAAAAGATAGTGATCGTCCTGTATCCTGCCTGTCCTGTCTGACGTCTTGACAAATTCTTTTTCCACTGCACGGAGTTTCATGGTTGTGTCGATTGCCACCGTGCTGTCGTTCATAATGGCTGTCAGGATTACTGTCTTGATGGTCGACCCTGGGTCGTACAGGTCCGAACACGCAATGTTACGGTCTGGCAGTTCGCGGTATTCCTTGTAGGTCGAGTCCCAAGCCAGATTGCTACAAGCTAACACATAACCCGTCGACGCTTCCATCAGTATTGCGCACCCGCAACTCTGTGCTGTGCCGTTGCTTGCATGCAAAGCCCGCCTTAACGCGGTCTCGGCTATGTCTTGATAGCGTGTGTCGATGGTGGTTACTATATCGCATCCGTCTATGCGGGCTCTTGTTTGTTTGTCTTTCGCGAGTGTGTCCGACGCCGACTGTCCTTCAGTGTCAGTTATTCCAACGGGCACCCAGTCGCCTTTGGTTACACGACGCACTTCGTACAGCCCGTCTTGTCCGGCAAGCACTGTGTTGTAGTATCCGTCCAGACCCGTTGATTTGGCATTGTTGCTTTTGTTCCAGAACCCTATGCAGTTTTCTGCCAAGTTGCCGTATATGTGCACGCGACTTTGGCGTATCACGCTTGTCCCGTCGCTCATGCATTTCACCACAAATCTGCTCCACCCTTTATACCTCACTATCCTGTCCCATGTCGAGTAGGGTATGTTTTTCTCTATTGGAAAACAGTGTGATGCCTTGTCTTTTGACCACTCTTTCTCAAAACGCTCTTTGTAGTAATTGAAGTCGTGGCCGTGGATGTCCAGTTCGTCGAGCAATTCGCACACTTCATCCACGTGGGCATGATAGAGCGAATCACTTATCACACGGGTAGTGCTGTCGTTGCCGTCTTTGTCTTTTATTTTGTTCTTCTTGCGGTCGTACACAGGGTATCGCCCGAAATCAACGTATAGGTTGCAGATAGGTATGGTTGTGGCCATTATTTTCCCGTCCGACGAGTAGATGTTGCCGCGGTTAGCCTCGTCCAGAAACTCTTTCGCCTCAAACCGCTCGGCTCGCTTTTGCCACATCGCTCCCTCTACAAGCTGTATCTTTATAAACCCACCGATAACCGATAGGCTCGCAACCGTCAATACAATGTATATGATGGTCATTCGTCGCAGCTGTCTTTTGTCTTTCTCTGGATGGGGCATTTCTGAGGGTGGGTTATGGTTCAAATATATGCCGAATGTCTACAGTTCGTATGGAGGACCGGACAATAGTCCTATGTGAAGTGTGTCGAGTTCTTCGACCAGTTTTGATATTTTTGTGGATTCCTGATATTTTTTCTGCATTTGTATCTTGTGCTCCCGCAGGTATTTGATTCGCTCGGTAGTGGCGTTTTTCTCTTTCACAAGGTCTTCGATCGCGTAGCGGTTGTAGATCAGAATAAGAAACAGTCCGACAACCATGAGCATCCAGGGCGCGTATCTCCTCATCATCTTTCCGGTCAGCAGACGGTTTCGAATCCGTCGTCCGAGTGGCTTTGCCGGCGGAGTTCCACCTTGTGCTTCATTCTTTTGCGCTGCGGGTTGCTTGCTCTCTTTGTCCGCGTTTTCCGTAGTCTCTTGTTGTACGGGTTGCGCCTCTTTCTCCGACGATTTTTCCGCTTTGTCTGGTTCTATGCCCGACACGTCGAAATGCCATCGCTTCTCGCTGCCACTGCTGTTTTTTATGTTGCCTCCTGCATCCATTGCGTTAAGAAACCGTCTATATTTTTTCCGCCACTCTCAATTTTGCGCTTCTGGCGCGGCTGTTTTCCATAACCTCCTCGTCTGTCGGCATGCCGACTTTGCGGTTCACTGCCTTCAGAGGCACAATCGGGTTGCCGTAGAAGTCTTTTTTTATCTCGCCTTCGAAGTTGCCCGATTTTATGAAGTTCTTGACCAGTCGGTCCTCCAGTGAGTGGTAGCTAATCACCACAAGGCGCCCGCCTTCGTTCAGCAACCCGGTGGCCTGCTCCAGCATGGCTTTCAGCGCGTCAAGCTCTCCGTTCACTTCTATCCTTATAGCCTGGAATATCATTGCCAGATACTTGTTCTCATAACCTTTGGGCAGGTGACGTTTAACGGCATTGCAAAGATCCGATGTTGTTGCTATCTCGCCGTTTTTTCTGTTTTCGCATATCGCACGTGCAATCTGAGTGGCGTTGGGCAGTTCGCCGTACATTCTCAGGAGTTGCCTTAGCTCGCTCTCGTCATATCCGTTCACAATCTCTTTTGCCGATGTCTCTTGCCGTTGGTCCATGCGCATGTCAAGAATGCCGTCGGTTCTGGTCGAGAATCCTCTACTGGCCTCGTCTATCTGGTGGCTCGAAACTCCCAGATCGGCCAGTATGCCGTCCACTGCTCTCACACCCTCCAGCCGCAAATAGGATTTCATGCTGCGGAAGTTCGCATGTATCACTTTCACCCTCGCGTCGTCTGGCGCGTTGGCCAAAGCATCGGCATCCTGGTCGAAAGCGTAGAGGCGCCCGTCGCTGTCGAGTTTCTCTAAAATGGCACGCGAGTGTCCGCCGCCACCGTGGGTCGCGTCCACATAGATTCCGTTGGCCTTGACGTTCAACCCCTCAAGGCACTCGCTCACCATTACCGGCTTATGATACTGTCTCTCCATCCTGTGCCTCAATCGTTAGTCCTTTGCCAAGACGCGCGTCCACCCGTGACGACATGTCCGCTGTCTTTGCATTCATCTCCTGATACTGGTCGTAATCCCAGATTTCGATGAACTTGCCTGTCGATTGCAGCACAATTTCCTTGCTTTTTGCTACCACACGCTTCTGTTCTGTCGGTATAAGCATGCGGTCGTTAGTATCCAGTTCAACAATATTGCCCTCGGTCAGCTTGCGCAGCATCTCGCGGTCTTCCTTGTTGTACGGATTCAGCATCTTTTGCAATCTTTCTACTTCAGCCCTGAAACTGTCGTAGGTCCACAGTTCCAAACACTCGGCATAGAGACTCTGGCGAATCACGAAACGACCGTCGTCGGTTTCCAGTTGCCTCTTTAGTGCTACAGGAAACTTGAACCGACCGTTCGAATCAATCTTACAGTACTCTTTACCAAGTATTAACAGCATTACGACCCTATTTTATTCAGACTGCTAAAGTAGCAAGATTTTTCCATTTAATGTTGCAAAATGCCTAAAAAGTTTTTTTTGTTGTTAATTTATTCCATTTATGAACAATTTTACGGATTCCAAAAGAAAATGTTTCGTTTACAAGTTGATTTCCCAATGCGTGCTTATGTCTTGGTTTTCGAACAGCGGACGGTGACGAATTTTGCAAAATGGTGCAAAATCGTAATCGCTCATGCTGTTGAAAACTTTTTTTGTTCGTTTGATAATGGAATGGGACTTGTGGGGGCGCTCTCTTTTGCCATATCGCTGGTTGCGGATGCAGCGATTGGTTTGCATGCAATGTGTGGAATACGGAGATGAGTCCGTAAGTTTGTCCATATATTGATTTGCACGACGAGAGGCAACCGCAGTTGTTTTCAAACTTCGGTTGCCTCTGGCAAATAGTCAGTATATGTTTGTGAGTCCTGTGCTTGCTATGCGCAGCAGGCGTTTGGTGTCAGACGTGTGGCTCGGTAGGCTTGTTGCGGCTAAATCTTTTTATTCCACAGTCACGCTTTTGGCGAGATTGCGTGGTTGGTCAACGTTGCGTCCTTTTGCAACGGCCACATAATACGACAGCAGTTGCAACGGCAGTACTGCCAGCAGCGGCACAAAGCAGTCTCGCGTGTCGGGGATATAGAAACAACGGTCGCACAGTTCGCGCACGGTTTTGTCGCCAACGGTGACAACAGAAATAATCTTTCCTTTGCGTGATTTTATCTCCTGTATGTTGCTGACCACCTTGTCGTACATGCCTCGCTTTGGGGCGATAACCACAACGGGCATCTCTTCGTCTACGAGTGCAATGGGTCCGTGTTTCATCTCGGCGGCAGGGTATCCTTCGGCGTGGATATAGCTTATCTCTTTCAGCTTTAGCGCACCCTCAAGAGCCACGGGATAGTTGTAGCCGCGACCCAAGTAGATGAAGTTCTTGCAGTAGGTGAACATTTGTGCGAAGGCATCAATGTCTTTGTTGTTGTCAAGTGTCCATTGCATTTTTTCGGGTATGCAGTCCAGTTCATCCACAAGCATCGTGTACACCTCGTCGGTGAGGGTTTTCTTTTCTTTCGCTATAGCAAGTCCTATAAGCGAAAGGGTAATCACCTGGCCGGTAAAGGCTTTTGTGGAGGCCACTCCGATTTCGGGTCCCACATGGATGTATGTGCCCGATGCTGCGGCTCGGGCAATGGATGAGCCTATCACGTTGCATACTCCGTAGATGAACGCACCCTTTTCTTTGGCAAGGTTTATGGCGGCCAGAGTGTCAGCTGTTTCGCCCGACTGCGATACTGCTATCATTACGTCGTCGGGCAATATAACTGGGTTGCGGTAGCGGAACTCCGAGGCGTATTCGACCTCGACTGGGATATGGGCTGCCTCTTCGATGAAGTATTTTGCTATCAATGCTGCGTGCCACGAGGTGCCACAAGCGCAGATAATAATCCGGCGTGCGTTGAGAAACTTGTCCTTGTGGTCAATTATTCCGCTGAGTACAACATCTTTGTGACGTTTGTCGATGCGGCTGCCTATGCATGTGCGCATTGCTTTCGGCTGCTCCATTATCTCTTTGAGCATAAAATGCGGATAACCTCCTTTTTCGAGCTGGTCAAGATTGAGCTGGAGCGTTTGCAGCTGCGGTGTTTGCTGTATGTTGCTGAGGTTGGTTACCTCGTACGACCCGTCGCGGTTCAGCACTGCTATCTCTTCGTCTTGCAGGTAAATAACCTTGTTTGTATACTCTATGATGGGTGTAGCATCGCTTCCCAGGAAGATTTCGGGTTTTTTGCCGTCGGTGGTGTCGCCGATCCCCAAAATCAGCGGACTTCCCTTTCGGGCAGCTATGATGCGGTTGGGGTTGTTCTTGTCAAGTATGGCAATGGCATAGGCACCCACAACGTTTTTCAGCGCCAGATGCACGGCTCGCACCAGGTCGCAGCCATGCGACTCTTTCATGTATTCGATAAGCTCGACAAGCACCTCCGTATCGGTTTCGCTGTCGAAACGGTAGCCGTGCTTGATCAGCACTTCCCGCAGCGTTTTGTAGTTTTCGATGATGCCGTTGTGCACAAGGGCGAGAGTCCTTGACTGAGAGTAGTGAGGGTGTGCATTTGCCACATTTGGTTCGCCATGTGTCGCCCAGCGGGTGTGGGCTATGCCTATAGTGCCCGAAGTGTCCTTTTCTGTCACCGACGCCTCCAGGGCTGAGACTTTGCCCTTGGCTTTATACACCGACAGTTCGCGTTCATCGTTGATTAGGGCTATGCCGGCGCTGTCGTAGCCGCGGTATTCGAGGCGGTGAAGCCCTTTGATTAATATGTCATAGGCCTGCTGTGGCCCTATGTATCCTACTATTCCACACATGGTTATTTACGAATTGTGAGTTACTGACGACAGGTTAGCGCACATTTACCACTCCTTGCTTTATATACTCCTCCAGTAGTCGCTGGACATATTTACCGAACACATCGAATTCGATGTTGACGATGCTGCCTGGTACGAAATTGTGGAAATTCGTGACCTTGTAGGTATAGGGTATTATGGCTACAGAGAACATGCCAGGCTCGCTGTCGACCACGGTGAGGCTAACACCGTTAATTGAGATGCTCCCTTTCGGCACTGTTATCGAGGGTGCATTCTTGGTGTCGTATTCAAAATAAAAGCGCCAGCTGCCGTTGTCGTCCACAACTTTGGTGCACTTGGCCGTCTGGTCGACGTGTCCCTGCACTATATGGCCGTCGAAACGCCCGTCCATACGCATCGAGCGTTCCACGTTCACCTCTGTGCCGGGTTTCCATGTGCCGAGGTTTGTTTTAAGCATCGTCTCGTCCATTGCGGTGACCACGTATTGTTTTTTCTCTTTGTCTGTTTTTACCACGGTGAGGCAGCATCCGTCATGAGCCATACTTTGGTCGATTGACAGTTCGTCGGCAAACGGCACTTCAAGTGTAAAGTGGTAGTTTGTGTTCTCTTTTTCGATTTTTATCACCCGTGCGGTGGTTTCTATTATACCTGTAAACATGACAGTTGATTGTTAGTGTGTGTCTATATGGGTATGGTGAACATGTGGTTATTTCAGGTTGTCTTCGTAATAGTCGAACATCTTCTTGTAGAGGTGTGTGCGTTCGCGTCCGCGCACGTTGTGTTCGTGGTGAGGATATACGAAATAGTCCACCTGTTTGAGATTGTTTATGCAGCGCTCGATAAATTCGAGAGAGTGCTGCCATACAACGGTGTTGTCCTCGCATCCGTGTATTATGAGCAGTTTTCCGTCGAGGTCTTTGGCTTTGTCGAGAAGCGAGGTTTCTGCGTAACCTTCGGCGTTTTCCTGTGGGGTGTCCATATATCGTTCGCCGTACATTATCTCATACCATTTCCAGTCAATAACTGGGCCGCCCGCACATCCCACCTTGAATATTTCGGGATGTGCCAGTTTCATTGTCACTGTCATAAAGCCGCCGAAGCTCCACCCTTCAACCCCTATTCGTTCTTGGTCCACATAGGGGAGGCTTTGTAGAAATTTCACTCCTTCCATCTGGTCGGCCAGCTCAATCTGTCCGAGATGCCGGTGGGTGCAGCTCTCAAATTCAAAGCCACGGTTGTCGGTGCCGCGGTTGTCCAATGTAAACACCACGTAGCCCTGTTGGGCGAGGAAAGTGAAATACAGGTTTGCGCCTGCCATCCAGCTGTCGGTCACCAATTGCGAGTGGGGGCCGCCATAAACGTAGATCAGGGTCGGATATTTTTTGCCTTGTTTCATGGCAGGCGGGGTAACGAGACGGTAGTAGAGGTCGGTTTTGCCGTCGGCGGCCTTGATGGTGCCGATGTGGTATGATGGCAGGTCGTATTTCTCTAAGGGATTGTCTGCGGTGTAGAGGGTTTTGAGTGGGGCTTTTGCGTCGACGGCGCGGTAATCGGCTCTCAATGGCATCTCCACGCTGCTCCAAATGTCGACATAGTGTGTGCGGCTATCGTTCAGCACGATGGTGTGAGTTCCGTATGGTTTGCCGTTGTTAGGTGCGGTGAGGCATTGCATCTTGCCGCTTTTCAGGTTTACGCGGTATGCGTCGCGCCCTACCGGGTTGTCTTTGTTGGCGTAGACAAATATGTTTTCGCCCGACTTGTCGAAGTCTATGAAGCCCTCGACTTCAAAATTGCCTTTTGTAACCTGCCTTATCAGTTTGCCGTCGGTGTTGTAAAGGTACAGATGTTTGTATCCGTCGCGCATCGAATACCAGAGAAACTGGTCGCCGCGCGGCGTGAATATCATCGCGTCGGTCGGTTCCACATAACGATCGTTTTGTTCCTCGAAAAGCACTTTTTCGAGTTTTCCGGTAGTGGCGTCATAACGTTCGAACCACATGTGGTTTTGTGCACGGTTGATTTTTGCCAGGTATATGTGTTTTTCGTCAGGACTCCATGCTATGTTTGTGAGATACATTTCGCGTTCTTCGAGCGAGTTGTCTTTGCGGGTTTGCAGATAGAGCAGTTTCATGGTCATGCAGTTATACACTCCAATTGTCACTTCGTGGCTTTTCATGCCTGCCATGGGGTACTTTATGGGTTTGGTTTCGGCCTCGCGAACGGAGGTGTTCACTATCGGGTAGTCTTTAACCATGCTCTGGTCCATACGGTAAAACGCCAGACGGTTGCCTTTGGGCGACCAGAAAAGGCCTCCGGCAATGCCGAATTCGTTGCGGTGTACGCTTTCTCCCAGTACCACGTTGTAGCCGTCGGCCGTATCGACCAGCTTGTTGTCCACATACAGGTCGCCGTCCTTGGTTTTTGCGCGCGTGTTCTCAGTTTTGCGTGTCTGGTCGCTGTAGTACTCCTCTTCTTCTTCGGTGAGTTGCCGCTCCTCCTTTCCGTCAAACAGCAGGTGTTGGCCGTATTGCGTGTAAATCACGCTTGTGCCCTTAAAAACGAATCCGCGCATTGTCTGCTGCGGATAGAGTTTGTAGTCCATAAGCTGCGACCAGTCGAGCGTTTTGTTCTGTGAATATGCGTTTGCGGCAGCCAGAATCACCGCGATTAGGGCTATGTATTTTTTCATGGATTAATGGTTTTTTTGTGGTAAAATATAATTGACAAAGACCGCGATTGCCTATTTCAGTCGAAAAATGGTTGGGTTGGCTAATATTTTTTCCAGTTTCTGAATCGCAACGAGAAAACTCCGAAGAAGGCCTCCTTGAATATTCTCATGCTCATCTTGCTCTCGCCCAGTACGCGGTCGGTGAACACTATCGGAATCTCGTGGATGTGGAAACCCAGTTTCGAGGCAGTGTATTTCATCTCTATCTGGAAGGCGTAGCCCACGAATTTCACTTTGTCGAACTTTATACGTTCCAGCACCTTGCGGCTGTAGCACACGAATCCGGCCGTGGCATCGAAAACTTTCATACCCGTAACAGTCCGCACGTAAACAGAAGCGTAGTACGACATGATGAGGCGGCCCATGGGCCAGTTCACCACACTGATTTTTCCGTCCACATAGCGTGAGCCGATAACCACATCGCCTTTGCCGCTCTCGCAGGCCTCGAACATGCGTGGCAGGTCGTCGGGGTTGTGCGAAAAGTCGGCATCCATCTCGCACACATAGTCGTACCCGTGTTGCAGTGCCCAATCAAATCCTGTCAGGTATGCGGTGCCAAGCCCCAGTTTCCCTTTGCGCTCCAATATGAAAAGACGTTCGGGGAATTCTTGCATCAGGCGTTTTACTATTGTCGCTGTGCCGTCTGGCGAGTTGTCCTCGACTATAAGCATGTTGGCTCCAATCGGCAGAGACAGCACCTTGCGGATAACCCGCTCGATATTCTCTTTTTCGTTATAGGTGGGTGTAACAACTAAATAATTAGACATTTATCGAGCTTTCGTTTGTTATGGTGTGGTGAAACGCCATATACTTAATATAACCGCAAAAGTACTAAAAAAAAGTTAATTGCGAGGCTTGACACGTGTTTTCACGCTGGCTTGGAATTGGATAGGCGTGTCTGGAATGAGCGGCTTGTGTTTTTGTTCCGACAGTGTTGTGCCATTGTTTTGTGGCGGCGTGGTGCGGTTTCTTATTGCTCACCTTTCTTGAGCTGGAATGTGAACTGGCGTTGCAGTCGTTTGCCAAACAGAGCCAGAACGCACCAGTACAGGGCAACAAAGCCGATGGTCGCTGCCGCGCTCCAAAGGTCGTTAAGGAAGTTGTTCAGCACGGCGAACAGCACTACCATAATCACGCCCGGCAGTATGTATGCTATTGCAGCAGCCTTAAGTCCAAGACCTTTGTTGATGCCCACCACTACATGGTCTCCGGTTTGGTAGTTTTGCCAGTCGGAGGTTCGGATTGAAATCTCCTTGTCCTTGCTTTCGGCAAAACCGCATTTGCCGTGAGCTTCGCACGAGGCGCACGCCGAATGCGACTTTATGTTAATCGTCACCGTGCCGTTCGCTGACTTGGTTACTATGCCGTCATGTTGTGCAATTGTCATACGAAATAGGTGTTATGAAAAAGGAAAGCTGCACGCTATTCGATTTTTTCAAGATGATTGTTTTCCAGCCAGCCGGTGTTACCGTCGGCGGCTTCGACTTTGGTCCAGTTGTCTATTTTGTCGCTGATGGTTACTTTTGTGCCGCTGTGAAGCTCGAATTTGTCGACGCTGCCTGCATCGGGCGAGCCTTTCACGGCTACCACTGTGGTCATCACAATTGCTTCGTTGGGATGGTTCCAGTATCGGTTGGATGATATAGCAAGGTAGATTATCGGCAGCAGAGCCAGAGCCAGAGCGATACCTGTCCAGAATGCTGCTTTGCGCAGTCGGTAGACAGGTGTGAGCAGAAAGACTACCACGGCTGTGGCCAGCATAGCAGTCAGTATCGCAATCCACGTCAACCACAGGCCAGTGCTGTGATTGCGCACGGCGTTGTCGCGCCAGCGTGTGACGAAAAGTTTCGGCACGGGGGTGATGTTGTTCGAGATCTTGGTGTAGGCAAGTGCGAGGTTTTCTTTTGTCTCGCGGTCGCCTGGTTTGAGCCGTAGGGCTTTCTCGTAATAGAGTATCGCCTCGGGCAGGTCGGATGTGCGGTACAGCGAATTGGCATAGTTGTAGTAGAGTTCGTGGCTGCGGTTGCCCTCTTCGACAAGTGTGCGGTATATGGCTGCAGCGTCTTGATAGCGAGCAGCGCGATAGGCCGCATTGGCCTCGACGAAAAGGGTGGAGATTTGCGCCTGTTTTTCGGTTTGCCCGTTGAAAGCGGCATATCCGCTGCTGTCGGGTGTGCCAGTCTCCTGTGCGTTGGCGACCATGATTAACATTAGGGCTAATGCGAAACTCATTGTGCGTATCATGTCGAGAGCCTTGTTGTAGATGGATTGTTTCTTTTGGCTGCGGTCGCCTGGCGCGAAACGGGCAAAGTCAACCTCTTTCAGCGTTTCGTTGATGACGTTCTGGCTCTCTTCCGGCACAGCTTTTTCGTCCATGCAATCCTGAACGGTGTCGCTGCTGAGTTTCGACAGTGAGATGTTGAACTTGTCGGCTATGCAGCCCCATATGGCCTTGTATATCTCTTCGTAGAATTTCTCGTCGTTGCCCGACTGCATAAGTTTTTCGGCGCGGCGCAAACGTTTCTTGGCCTCGCGAGTGGCTCGCCGCAGGCGCATTCCGGCAATGTCCTTGTTCGCCTCCTGGCGGTTACGCCAGAAGAGGTAGCCTGCAACCGCCAGAGCGAATATCAGTGCCTCGACAATCCAAAACCAAGTGTGCGACGTTTTTTTGATTGGAGTGAGCGAGGGCTTGATATAGTTGATGTCCTCTCTAACCCCGTGGTTGTCGCCGCTCGACGCATTCTGCATTAGTTTCGGATCGCCTTTTTCGACGGTGATTTTCTGGGCGTCGATAGTTCGAGTCTCGTATTTGCCAGTCGTCGGGTCGAAGTAGGCAAACTTGAATTGTGGTATCTCAAAAGAGCCCTCGCTGCGCGGTATCAGAACCCATTTGTATGTGCGGCTTCCGCTGATGCCGTTGGCACTGCGGTTGATTTTGTCCTCCACGTCAGGGTCGTAGGCCTCGAATATGTTCGGGAAAGAGACCGACGGGTTGTCAATCAGTGTCAGGTTGCCCTGTCCCTTTACGGTGAGGGTGTAGGTGATGGCCTCGTTCACGCGGGTGTTGTCTTTATCCACTCCGCCGCTGATTTCGAACGTGCCAACGGCTCCGTCAAAGCCGTCGGGTGCGCCGCTTGGCAGGTGCTTGACCTTCACGTTGAGCGGGTTCGTTTTGAGGGTTATCTGCTGTGGGTCGGGACGCGAGGCTTGAATGGTGAAAAACCCAATGTTGATAGGTTGCGATGTGTAGAATACGGCCTGAATGGGTAGGTCCATCACGTCGATTTTCAGATTGCCGTCCTCTTGTGCATAGAGTGCTTCGCGTCCCAGTTCGTAGGATATGTAGCGCTTGCCGTTGATTACCTCTTGCTGTGGTTTGATGTATTTTTGGTCAAGCAGCAGGTTTTCCGACCAGAATCCCTTTTTTTCGGGTGCGTGGAAACCGCTTGTGAGATTGAAGTCTATACGTGTGTATATTTTGTAGGTCATAATCACCTGCTCGCCTTTGTACGGGTTGGGTTTGTTGATGCTGATTTTTGCGAATATGGCATCGGCATCGTTTTTTCCGGCGGGGTCGTAGGTGGGTTGCTGCGGTGCTGTCGCTGTTCCGGCGTAGGGGTCCATCTGTTGCATCATCTGCTGCATTTGTCTGTGCATGGCTTCGAACGGATCCTCCTCGTCATCGTCAAAGATACTGCCGAATGGGCTTCGGCGGCTTTGTTGCTGTTGTGGCTTTGCAGCCTCAATCTTGATTTGCTGCGGCTGTGTGCTGTAGCGTTTTCCACCGATGGTGCAGGTGGCTGCTCCGATAGTGACAGTTCCCTCGCTTTCGGCCATCACGGTGTAGGTGTAGCCCTGTGATTTTTTCCAGTTTACAATATGTGTCATACTGCCGCGACCGAGCACTTTCAGTCCGTTGAACTTGGGGTCGCTGAAGTCGCTGAAGTCGCCGCCGCTAACCATTACTTTGACTTGAAAGGGTGTGTTGGCGTATGCTGTAGAGGGGGCATTAAGTTGGATTTCCTGCGCGCTGACGCCAAATGCCAATGCGAGCAGTAGGGTTAGTATTTTGAATGTTTTTTTCAAATCAGTGAGGTGTTTTTATGTGTCATGTTCTCTTTTTGGTCGGACAGTGCCAAAACCGATGTTACCAGTCTTTCTCAATTCGGGCACTTTGAGCCTGCACAGCCTTTGCCTGTTGTTCTTTCATGGTTTTTTTCTCATTGTTTTCCATGGCTTTCAGCAATCTTTCGGCATCTTTCTTCTGTTGTTCGGATTGTTGTTGCGGCTGCTGTTGCTGGTTTTGTTCTTTTTGTTCTTTTTGGTTCTGCTGCTGGTCCTGCTGGTTCTGCTGATTCTGTTGGTTCTGCTGATTCTGCTGTTTGTCCTTGTCGTTGTTGTCGCTTCCGCCACCGCCGTTTTGCTGTTGTTGTGTTTTGGCAAGAAGTTTTTTGGCCAAGGAGAGGTTGTATTTCGTGTCCTTGTTTCGGGGGTCAATCTTCAGGGCTTCCTGATAGTCGGCGATTGCTTGCTGGAATTCTTGTTGTCCCTGTTGCTGGTTCAGCAGTCCTTTCTGCATGTGACTGTTGCCGCGGTTGTGGTAGGCGTGGCTTTTGTTTTTGTCACTTATTTTCGGGTCGGCGATGGCGGCGCTGTATTGTTTTACTGCATCGTCATAGTAGGCTTCGTCTTTGATTTTTTCAGACTTGCGGTAAAGAGCGTTGCCGAGGTTGTAGCGGGCGGTGCTCGATGAGGAGTCCTGAGAGAGGGCTTTTCTATACGAGGTTTCGGCATCGTCGTATTTCTCTTTTTTGTACTGCTTGTTGCCGCCTCGCAACAGTTTGCGTGCGGTGCTGTTCTGAGCATTCAGAGCAAGCGGCAGTGCCAGAACAATTAAGTAAATGGACAGTCGCTTCATTTGCGTTTCAGTATTTTGTCGAGGTTCAGTTTACGATTTGTGCGTTCAAAGATGGCGATTTCGAGCAGCAGGCAGAGCAGTGCCGCGAGAAGCGGGTAGGCGTAGCGGCTCTCGTATTCGGCAAACATAGCCTTGCCCATATTGTCCTTTTCCAGGTGTTCGATACGGTCGAGTATTTTGTCGATTCCGGCGTTCACGTTGCCAGCTCTGACATACACTCCGTCACCAGCACGTGCTATTTCTTTCAGGGTTTGCTCGTCCATACGGGTCGTAATAGTGTTTCCCGACCGGTCGTATTTGAATCCTGTCCGTACTCCGTTAGTGTATTTCGGTATCGGTGCGCCCTCTTCGCTGCCCATGCCTATGGTGCATACCACGATGCCTTCCGATGAGGCCTTGGCGGCTGCCGAACGGGCGTCGTCCTCGAAGTTTTCACCGTCTGAGATGACAATTATAGCACGGCTGTTTTTCTTGACCCATGTTTTTTCTTCGTCGCCATAGCCGAACGTGCGCATTGCTTTCTCAATGGCATCGCCTATAGCCGTGCCCTGCGTTGCAATAAGGTCGCAGCTCACTTGGTCGAGAAACATCTTGGTGGCACTGTAGTCGTTGGTAAGAGGCATCTGGATAAAGCTGGTGCCTGCAAACACCACAAGCGATACACGGTCGCCGCCAAGTCCGTTCAGCAGGTTGGCCACAATGCGCTTGCTTCGTTCCAGGCGGTTGGGCTGTATGTCCTCGGCCATCATGCTGTTCGAGATGTCGAGACATATTGCCACGTCGCTGCCTTTTTGGTCGCCCTGCACCATTTTGCTGCCCACTTGCGGGTTGGCCCACGTGATTATGAGCAGAGCCAGAGACAAAAGCAGCAGTGTTGTCTTGATTATCGGGCGAGCTTTGGACTGGTCGGGTATGAGTCGGCCAAACATCGGGCGATCGGCAAACTCAAGCAGTTTCTTGCGCTTGCGGTATTCAATCCATATCCAGAGCAACGCCAGCAGCGGCACTGCAAAGAGCAGGTAAAGTATGTCGGGATGTTGAAAATGAATCATTGTAGGATTGCTTGAATGCGTGAACGTTTGAGTGAAAAAACAGTACTTGGAGTTCGGAGGCGAAATCTCATGGTGTCGTTCTGAAGTAGGCCATTCCGAGCAGAAGCTCCAGCGCGAATGCTATGAGGGCTATCATGATAAACGGTATAAACTCGTCTTTGGTTTGGCGGTATTGGGTCACGTTTATTTTGGTTTTTTCCATATTGTCGATTTGAGAGAAGATGTTTTTCAGAGCCTTTTTGTCCTTGGCGCGGAAATACTGTCCTTCGTTGGTCGAGGTGGCCATTTGTCCAAGCAGGTTCTCGTCGATTTCGCATGGCACGTAATATCTTGTGCCGTCGGCGGCATGAGCGACCGAGCGTCCGTTGGTGCCGACGCCTATGGTGTAGAGTCGTATGCCGTACAGGGCTGCCATTTCGGCAGCGCTGCGCGGGTCAATGCTGCCCTGGTTGTTCACTCCGTCGGTTAGCAGGATAATCACTTTGCTCTTTGCCTCGCTGTTCTTTATGCGGTTTATGGCTACCGCCAGTCCGTCGCCCAGGGCGGTGCCGTCGCGTATGGTGCCGCTTTTCACCTCGCCCAGTTGCGAAAGCAGAATGTGGTGGTCGATGGTCACGGGCACCTGAGTGAAGGCCTCGCCCGCGAACACCACCAGGCCTATGCGGTCTTCGCTGCGTCCGTTGATGAACTCTGCGGCCACGCTTTTGGCTGCTTCCAGGCGGGTTGGTTTAAAATCCTCGGCCATCATGCTGCCGCTCACATCGATTGCAAGCACGATGTCGATACCGTCAACGTTCATTTCCTCGCGGCTCAGCTGGCTTTGCGGTCGCGCCAGCGCCACTATTATCGCCGCGACTGCCACCATGCGCAGTGCGTAGGGCAGGTGGCGTAGGCGTTGTCGCATGGTCTTGTTGAATCCCTTGAACAGGCCAATGTTTGAGAACTGTAGGGCCGCTTTCTGCTTGCGGTATCTGAATATGTACCATGCCACGAGTAGCGGCACCAGAAACAGGAACCACAATACCCATGGATGTTGGAATGTCAGATTATGCATCGTAAAAAGTTGAAAGTTGATAGAAGGTTCTGTTTATTGCGGGTTGACGGTCGGCTTTTGTTCGCCAGTGGTTGGCTGTTTGGTTTTGTTTGCCAGCGTGTCCACAAATTCCACGGCGTGGGTCATCGCCTGAGTGTGCTCGTTGGGCAGCGGTTCGCCCTTGGCAAACTTCACCATATCGGCGGTGTGCAGCATTTGTCGCAGCTTCGATTCACAGGTTTCGTCGTAGGCCTTGCTGTCGTGGTAGGCCTCCAGGGTCTCGTCGCTTGTCATGTCGGTCGAGTTGATGCCCCATCCCTCTTCCAAGTAACGGCGCACTATGTCGGTCAAGTCGGTGTAGTACTCTTTCACCTTGCCCGACTGCCACAGCTCTTTGCGCCTCAACTCCTCCAGTGCTTTCAGGGCTCTTTTGTCGGGTGGTATTATAGGTTCAGGATGCAGCTCTATGATGGGTTTGTGTGCCTTAATGCGTTTCACTGCATATACGATTGCCGCAATCAGCATTGCCGCCGCCAGCCCGATCAGTATCCAGCGGAATATCTCCCAAAACGTGTATTTTACCGTTATGATGGGAGCTATGTCCTTGATTTGTACGTTTACAGTGTCAACACCTTCAACATCTTTGACAGCCAGCACCAGCGAGTCTTCAGTGTCGAGTCTTATGCTGTGTTCGCCCTCGTCGAAACTTGTCAGGGTGGTGTATTGCACACCCTTGACTGTGTCGTACCATTGTTTCAGTGCCACGACGCCGTTTTGGTTCAGTTCTTCGAGCGTTCGGTAGTTTTCAGTGCCGCTTATGCTCAGCGTCACTTGGTCGCCTATGGTTATGTTGTTGGTGTCCAGTTGGTATATCACCTGCGCCATAGCCCAGGGCCACACCGCAAGGGCGGACGCTAATAAAAAAAATCGTTTCATCATGGTTTTCTCGTATGGGGTCTTGTACACGGTTTTTGGATGTCCCGCCCAAATAGTCCTAACCTCTCATCTTGAACAGTTTCAGCAGCGGTTTTACGAAATCTTCGCCGGTAAGCACCTCGGTGTTGTCAATGCCGTAGCGTTTCATGGTTGTATGCACAGTGTTTTCGTAGGCCGAGTACGACTTGGCGAACTGCTCGCGAGTTTCGCGGCTCGAAGTGTCCACCCACAGCGTTGTGGCGCTTTCAGGGTCGTAGAACTTCACCAGTCCGAGGTCGGGCAACCGCTTTTCCTTTTCGTCGGCCACCCGGATTGCCACCAGGTCGTGTTTTTCGGCTGCTATCTTCAGAGCCTCGTCATAACCGTCGTCATAGAAATCGCTCAGCAGGAACGCTGTGCAGCGTTTCTTTATCACGTTGGTGAAGTACTTTAGAGCCGTGGTGATGTCGGTTCCGTTGCTTTGCGGACGGAAAGTTATCAGCTCGCGTATGATACGCAGTATGTGGGTGCTTCCTTTTTTCGGTGGAATGAATTTCTCAATCCGGTCGCTGAACATTATCACCCCAACCTTGTCGTTGTTCTGAATGGCTGAGAATGCGAGCGTTGCCGCCACTTCTGCCACCAGTTCCTCCTTAAACTGGTGGTGGGTGCCGAATCGGTTGCTCCCGCTCACGTCCACCAGTAGCATTACCGTCATCTCGCGTTCTTCCTCAAACACTTTCACATACGGGTGGTTAAGCCTTGCCGTCACATTCCAGTCGATATCTCTCACGTCATCGCCATACTGGTATTCTCTCACTTCGCTGAAAGCCATGCCGTGGCCTTTGAACGCGCTGTGATACTCGCCCGAAAACATCTGTTGCGACAGCCCGCGTGCCTTTATCTCAATTTTCCGTACTTTCTTCAGAATATCTTCATCCATGATTTCAATCCTTTCCAGTACTTCTAACCTTTATAGATTCAGTGGTATCAATCGTCATTCGTTAGGGAACGTCCACTCTGTTCAAAATCTCGTTCACCATCTCTTCGCTGGTGATGTTCTCGGCCTCCGCCTCGTAGGTCAGTCCAATGCGGTGGCGCAGCACGTCCATGGCGACGGCGCGCACATCTTCGGGGATTACGTAGCCGCGGCGCTTGATGAAAGCATACGACCGTGCGGCAAGCGCCAGGTTGATGCTGCCGCGCGGCGAGGCTCCGTAGCTGATAAGTCCTTTCAGTTTGTCGAGACCGTACTGTTCGGGGTAGCGCGAGGCGAACACTATGTCGGTGATGTAGTTTTCAATCTTCTCGTCCATATACACGTCCGCCACCACCTGTCGAGCCTTGATGATGTCGTCGGGTTTCAGTATCGGACGCTGTTTTTCGAATTCATTGTGGATGCTCTTGTGCAGGATTTGCCGTTCCTCGTCGCGTTGCGGATAGTTTATAACCACTTTCAGCATGAAACGGTCAACCTGAGCTTCGGGCAGTGGATAGGTGCCTTCTTGTTCAATGGGGTTTTGCGTGGCCATCACCAAGAAAGGTTCATCGAGTTTGTAGGTTGCCTCGCCTATCGTTACCTGTCGTTCCTGCATTGCCTCGAGCAGTGCGCTTTGCACCTTTGCCGGCGCACGGTTTATTTCGTCAGCAAGGATGAAGTTTGAGAAAATCGGTCCCTTTTTCACCATAAAATTCTCGTTTTTCTGGCTGTAGATAAGCGTACCGATAAGGTCAGCCGGCAGCAGGTCTGGTGTGAACTGTATGCGGCTGAACTTTGCGTCGATGGCTTGTGCCAAACTTGTTATGGTCAAGGTCTTTGCAAGACCTGGCACACCTTCGAGCAGTATGTGGCCGTTGCTCAACAGGCCAATCATCATGCTCTCTACCATGTGTTTCTGTCCGATAATGTTCTTGCGCAGTTCCATAACCAGCGCATCGACAAAGGCACTCTCGCGTTCAATGCGCTCGTTGAGTTCCTGTATGTTCACTGTCTCGTTCATAATTTATGTAGGGTTAAATATTTGTCCGTTTGAAACAAAAACGCCTACGGTTTTCCTTTATTGTGACAAGTTTAATTTTTTTGCGGTGTGCAACCGGTGTGCCAATGATGCTGATTCGGTTCCGTTTCTGCACTATACGACGCAAAATGACACTTTTTTTCCCTAAAGGTTTGTTTTAGAAAAAAAAATACTATCTTTGCTATCTATTGTATGACCGTTTGTGATAAGTAACAAATTAATCAATAATAACTTATGAAAAGTAAAGAATTACTTCTCGGCCTTTTTGCTGGCCTGTTGCTTTGTTTTTCGCCTGTTGCCAATGCGCAACTGCAGGAAATAGGCCCGAACAACATTGGCGGTAGGGTTTCGTGTGTGCTTGTCGACGGCGAAACTGTCTATGCCGGTACTGCTTTGGGTGGCATTTTCAAGAAAAGCCTCAACAACTCGTTGCAAGCCTGGCAGACAGTGCCCTGCACTCTTGCCGATGGTTCAAATCTCACGTTGCCTGTCACTTCCATGGTCAGGCACAGCAACGGCAGCATCTTTGTCGGAACTGGCGAGAGCGGCTATCTCGTAGGTATCGACACGGCCGATATGGCTTCGCGCGGACGCGGCATCTGGAAGTTTCAGAATGGAGCTTTCACCCAGCTGGTCGACCCCGCCGCTGCAGGCAATAGCGACTTCTATTTCGTGAACGAACTGTCCTTGTATGAGAGCGAAAACGGCTCTATCCACCGTCAGTTCGCAGCAACCGAGAACGGACTTTACACCACCACCGACGACTGGGCGACTTATACAAAGGTGTTCGACGCTGCTATCCGCGATATCGAGGTTGTGCCTACCAGAAAAATGCTTTATTTCACCATCCCCGGTGCCATCTACCGCATCTCTAACGTCGAGGATGCGTCAAGCGTAGCCGCTCCGGTGTGCATCACCACCAACGAGCCGCTGTTCTCCAATGCCGGCGGCAATGTCAAGATTGCAGTCTCTCCGTCCAGTGCGACATATCTTTACGCCATGGTGTTCAGTCAGAAAGGTGCTTTCACTGGGGTTTATCTGACACGCGACCAGCAGACTTGGCTTCAGCTCAACACTTCATCGGTTACTCCGTTCACAAGCCGCCGAAACGGCAATATCTGCGGCGACATTGTGGTAGACGCCAACGATAGCAAAAAGATATATATAGGTGGTGAAACCATCTGGACAGGCAAGGGCTATGTCGACAACTCGATCTACCAGTGGACCAAAAATTCCAACAGCGAGTCGTCGCTCAACATGGGCGACTATATGTCTTATGTCTATAACAATCCTATGGCTGTACACTCGGGCATCAAGCAGATACTGCAGGCCGGAGACAAATTCTTCATCGCAACCAACGGTGGCGTATACCAAAGCAGCAGCCTCGACCTCTTTGAAAACATTTCCTATGGCTTGAATACCGTCCCTGTGGTAGACTTTGCAGTTTGCCCCGACGGTTCGTTGATTATGGGTGCCTCCGATTTGGCCAGCCCGTTTGTGGCTGCCCGTTCGGGAGAATACAACGCCGACATCAACAGCAGTGCCAACATTATTTTTACTGGCAGCGGATCTCAACCAGCCGCGTCGCAGTTTCAGCAGGTCAGACCGACAATACATCGCGGCCTCATACTTTCGGCCGACGGGATGAACTTCGGTCGCACCTACAACGACTACAGCGACTACACCCAGACCCAGACGTGGACCACTGGCCAGGAGTTTCTCAGCAATATTACTACCCTCGGCTATACCAAACCCTCGCTCGTGCTTTGGGAAACCATGAACAATACAGATATTCACGACACTTTGCGTGTGCGCCTTGACACTTTGGGTGTCATAATCCGCGGCAATGAGAGAATACAGCTCAACAAGAAAGACTCGCTCGACGATGCGGGACGTCCCATCGACAGGGTTTTCAATCCGCTGCCTTACGACATCCGTCCGGGCGACAAGATGATGCTTTCCCACCCCTCGTTCTTCGGCTATCCGTTTGAGTATACTTTCACCGAGAACTACCGTCTGACGGCTGACCATACGGAACTCGCGATACAGTCGCCGTTCCATAGCCGTGTGCTGCTTACCGCCAAGTACAGGTCGGGCACAAAATACTACAGCACGGTGCTGATGGCGTGGAACCCAATGGATTTCAGAAGGGTGTGGTCGTCAGAAGAACATGCAGCGGGCAACTACGCCGGAACCATGCAGTGGGCGAAACTCTTCAGCGCCAGTGCCTCCGACGGTTACGACTTCCGCCATGTGGCCATGTCGCGTAATGGCGATGCAGCCTATGCAGCCGTCTCCGACACTACGCACAAAGCCTATTGTATATTGCGCGTAAGAGGACTTAACAGCATCGAACTCAACGACACCAACAGTGCGACAAGCCTCTACTTCAACTACCTTTCTCCCCAATGCCTTATGGATAGGGACACACTGAAATTCAACGGCAACGCATTCTTCAGCCGTCCGGTCACTTCGATGACGGTCGACCAGCGCGACGGCAAGGACTGTCTCGTGGTCACCTTTGGCGGTTTCGACGACTCCGAGCCGAATGTCATAGTTTTCGACAATGCAACGCAGACCAGTTATACAGCCTCGGCCAAGTCGGTGGGTGCGGCCAAGATACCTGCCTACTCCTCGTTGGTCGAGTACACAACCGGCGCTCTCTATATTGGCACCGAGGACGGCGTTTTCCAGACTGCAAGTCTCAACGGCACCCCCAACTGGCAGATATATGGCGACTTCAAAGGCGTGCCAGTCACCGCAATCCACCAGCAAACCTGGAATCTTCCCAGTGTGTCGCTTGTGACACATACCGGTATCAATGCCGAAAACAATGTCTATAGCAAGACAAAGTACCCCAATGCCATGTATTTCGGCACCTACGGTCGCGGCATCTTCATGGATCTGCAGTATGTCACCGATAAAGACAGCACGCTTTATCCGCCGCTGCTCGATGTGCCGCAGCCGATTGATGCCAATGCCAACAGCGTTGCTATCTATCCCAATCCGGCATCTGCCTTTACGACTATCGACCTCAATGTAGCCGAAAGCGGCAACGCCATGGTGCGTGTCTACGACATGAGTGGACGCATGGTTACCGAAGAGAACTACGGCCTGCTGACCGAGGGCAACCACCAGAAACAGCTCAACTGCCAGCGCCTGCGCAAGGGTGTCTATCTGGTCAACGTGGTCTGTGGCAAAGCCACCGCCACCACCAAACTTGTGGTAAGATAAATGATTTGGTATACTGCAAAAAGGGTCGAGGCTTTCAGGCTGTCACCCCTTTTTTAATTTAAATCGCCAAAGTGCGCAGAATGGCAAAAACTCAAAATGCCACAACTTAATCAGTGTCAGATATTGCATAACAACTTGTTTTAACATATATACTAATTTGATTGATGAACAAAGACTTAGTGAAAGAACTTCGCTGGCGCAACATGATCCACACCATGATGCCCGGCACCGAGGAGCAGCTTGCCAAAGAGCGTACCACCGCCTATGTGGGTATTGACCCCACTGCTGACTCGCTTCATATAGGCCACCTTGTAAGCATTATGCTGTTGAAACACCTGCAGCTTGCGGGCCACAAACCTTTGGCAGTTGTGGGTGGCGCTACGGGCATGATAGGCGACCCCTCGTTCAAGGCCGCCGAACGACGACTGCTCACTCCCGACGAGGTGCAGCACAACGTGGACTGCATCAAAAAACAGCTCGAGAAATTTCTCGATTTCGACAATCCAGACAACGGTGCCGAGATACTCAACAACTACGACTGGATGAAGGACTACCTCTTCCTCGACTTTATCCGCGATGTGGGCAAGCATATCACGGTGAACTACATGATGGCCAAGGACTCGGTGCAGAAACGCATCGAGACGGGAATCTCGTTTACCGAATTTTCATACCAGCTGCTTCAGGGCTTCGACTACCTTACGCTCTACCGCACCAAGGGCTGCCGCCTGCAGATGGGTGGTTCGGACCAATGGGGCAACATCACCACCGGCACAGAGCTTATCCGTCGTATGGAAGGCGGCGAGGCCTACGCACTCACCTGTCCGCTCATAACCAAGGCCGATGGTACCAAGTTTGGCAAGACCGAGGGTGGCAACGTGTGGCTCGACCCCGTGAAGACGTCGCCCTACAAGTTCTACCAGTTCTGGCTCAACTGCTCCGATGTAGACACAGCTCGCTATATTCGTATCTTCACCCTTCTGTCGAAAGAGGAGATTGAGGCACTCGAAGCCGAGCATGCGCAGGCACCCGAACGTCGTGTGCTACAGAAAGCCCTTGCCAAGGATATCACCTGTCGGGTGCATAGTGTCAAGGATTACGAGACTGCCGTGTCTGCATCCGAACTGCTCTTCGGCAAAGGCACCACCGAGCAGCTCAACACGCTCGACCGGGCCACTCTTTTGAGTGTCTTCGATGGCGTGCCGCAGTTCACCGTAAGTCGCTCTCTGCTCGATGGCGGCATAAGTGTAGTGGACCTTTGCGCCGCCGAGACAGCCATGTTTGCGTCAAAGGGCGAAATCCGTCGCGAGCTGAAGCAGAATTCCATCTCGCTCAACAAGCAGAAGATAGGCGAAGAATATAAAATCTCGTCGAACGACATACTCCGTTCCGGCCTGCTACTGTTCCAGAAGGGCAAGAAGAACTACTATATAGTAAATGTAGTGGATTGACACCAACCAAAGTGATCGGCAGATCGCGTCAGAAGGCTGCCTGCGTTCGGTTGAATGGCATGCAGAACCGAGTTTCGCGGACTCTTTCGGTTATACTTCACAGACAATAACGACTCTCATTACAAACTTCAAACACCAAAGTCAATTAATGCTGAAATCTATATGGGGTTTCCTGATTGCGTCAAAACCCTTGCGTTCAACAACACCAGATACCGACCTCACCATATCGGAAAAACAAAACTTTGCAATAAAGAGAATACACATAGCCAGCTTCAGCCAGGTTTATGTGCGGAACAGCTATGTGTGTTCTGCGTGTAAATCGGGCATTTGTCTGATATTTGCTGTTGTCGCCATGTTTCTTTTTGCCGGCAAATCGTTTTGCCAGACGGTTGCCAATGGTCCGGATGCGCTATCCGCCTCTGCCGCTGTGCAGCTCGAAGTCAGCGGTCTGCAGGATGCGTCGGTGAGTGCCGCTGCTGTCAGGCGTTCATCGCCTAATGGCAATCGGCTTTATGGGGCCTACGACATCAATGTGTCGAAAGACGGTCGCGAGTGGCAGCCCGAACCCGAACGTCCTGTCATGGTTACGATGACCGACTCAGCTTTTGTCGACGGACGGCTGCTCGATATCTACCACGAGGCCGCCGGCGGCCTCGAGTTCGTGGCCACGGTCGCGCCGCAAAATGGCTCCATCACATTTCCTGCCCATTCTTTTTCGGTCTACATCATCGCCGAGGCTGGCGACTACGCGCGTCTGAAGGTCTATTTTCATAGGGGCGACGGTTCCGAGGTCGCTGTTTATGTCAAGAGTGCCGACGTGTCGCATGGCGACTTCGACCGTGTGGTTTACCATCCGGGAGTCGGCACCATCCCGTCGGGTGTCCAGTTCGCAGGCTGGACGGCCAACGCCGGCTATGGCGCCGCCGATGTCGCCGCCGGAATGACATTCGGCATGGTGCGCGACAGCGTACGCAACAGGCTTGCCGCCGGTGTGACCGACGGCACCGAACTCCACTTCTACGCCATGCTCTTCAAGGCCTACTCGGTCACCTATCTCGACGAGAACAATGTGGTCATAGCCACCGGTGAGGTGTCCTACCTCTACGATGAGGGCACTCCCGACAAGTCGTACACAGTCAATGCAGCCTACACCCCAGCCGACAACAGCCACAAGTTCGAGGGATGGA